>DATGXG010000049.1 GCA_035299085.1 Bacteroidales bacterium
ATCCGCGGTACTCCGCGTGAAGCCGATATGATGGTAATTGCCGGCACTGTCTTTATAAAAATGGCCCCGATCATTAAAAAGCTTCATGAACAAATGATGGCACCACGCTGGGTGATTTCAATGGGTTCCTGCGCCAACTCGGGTGGAATGTACGACATATACAGCGTTGTACAGGGAGTTGATAAATTCCTGCCGGTGGACGTTTATGTACCTGGCTGTCCGCCTCGACCCGACGCATTTCTTGAAGGACTGCTGCTGTTAAGGGATTCAATTGGCAAAGAACAACGGCCGTTAAGTTGGTTTATCGGTCCACAGGGCATCACAAAAGCTGACAAGGTCAGTTTCCGCGATCTCAAAAACGAAGACCGTATTAAAATGGGAAACATCAGGCCCATGAATGAATCCTGATCCTTAATGCCGGTATCATGAACAATGACCCTTCCCTGATATCAGAGATTATTGCAAAATTCGGAGATTCAGCCATCGTTGAGAACCAGGCTGCGGCTGACGGTACCCCCACTTTGTGGGTGAAGGATGACCATGTGAAAGAAGTGCTGCGGTACCTGAAAACAGGCGTTGCACAGCCATTCAACATGCTGTATGATCTTACTGCAACCGACGACCGTCGCAAGCGGAACCGGAATGAGGCTGAACGTGATTTCACAGTTGTATACCATCTCACATCCATCGGCCGAAACGAGGATGTACGCATTAAAACATCTCTCTCCGGCGAATACCCCTCTATTAAATCAATAACCGATATCTGGCCATCGGCGAACTGGTATGAGCGGGAAGTTTATGATATGTACGGAATCAGTTTCACCGGTCACCCCAACCTTCGGCGAATCCTGTTGCCTGCCACCTGGAACGGACATCCCCTGAGAAAAGAATATGCTGCCAGGGCAACCGAGTGGGGTCCCTATGTTTTGAATGATCAGATACGGCAGATATCCGATGCGGATTTAAAATTCAATCCCGCCGATTTCGGCCTTTCAACAGGAACTGAAGAATCGGATTACATGTTTCTTAATATCGGCCCGCAGCATCCCGGAACACACGGCTTGTTGCGATTGATCCTCCAGCTCGATGGTGAAGATATTGTTGAAGTGGTTCCCGATATTGGCTTCCATCACCGGGGTGCCGAAAAAATGGGCGAACGGCAGTCCTGGCACACCTTTATTCCATACACCGACAGGATCGATTACCTGGGTGGTGTGCTCAACAACATGGCCTACTTGCTGTCGGTTGAGAAAATTGCAGGCATTGAAGTGCCTGACAGGGCCAAATTCATCCGGATCATGATGAGCGAACTGTTCAGAATAGGCAGCCACCTTGTCTGGTTCGGCACCTATGCACAAGACCTTGGCCAGATGTCACCTGTATTCTACGCTTTCAACGACCGCGAAAGAATGTATGACATTGTGGGCGCAGTTACCGGAGGCCGCATGCATCCGTCGTGGTTCAGGATCGGCGGAGTTGCCCATGACCTGCCGGATGGATGGGAAAAGCTTGTCGGAGATTTCATCGAATACTTCCCTAAAAGAATCCGTGAATTTGAAAAGGAAACTATAAAGAACAGGATATTCAAGGCGCGTACAATAGGAATCGGAGCCTATACAGCCGAAGAAGCCATAGAATGGGGCGTTACAGGACCCGGATTGAGATCTACCGGAGTTTCATGGGATTACAGGAAGACCAGACCTTACTCCGGGTTCGAGAACTTTGATTTTGATGTGCCAATAGGCAAAAACGGCGACTGTTATGACCGTTCAACTGTAAGGATTGAAGAGATGAGGCAAAGCCTGCGGATTATTAAACAATGCCTGGATAACATGCCTTCCGGTTCTTACAAATCAGATCATCCGCTAACGACACCTCCCCTGAAAGACAAAACTATGAAAGATATTGAAACACTGATCACCCATTTTCTCGGGGTTACATGGGGGCCGGTAATTCCGCCCGGTGAAGCCATGATCCCCACGGAAGCCGCAAAAGGAAGCAACGCTTATTATCTTGTCAGTGACGGCAATACTTCATCGCACAGGACAAGGATCAGGACTCCGACCTTTGCCCATTTACAGATGCTTCCCCTGATCAGTAAAGGATATACGATTCCGGACCTGCTGTCGATCCTGGGCGCAATGGACATTGTGCTGGCCGACCTTGACCGGTAACCGATTGTTACAAATGAAATGTTAACCTATGCTAAGCCCTCACGAAAAAGAAGAAATACAAAAGGAAATAGCACTCTATCCCTATGCCCAGGCGGCCTGTATTGATGCGTTGAAAGTAGTACAGGAACACAGGGGATGGATATCTGATGAAGCTATCAGGGATGTGGCCGAAGAATTATCCATGTCGGTAACTGAAGTAGACAGCATTGCCACGTTTTATACACGTTTATACCGCAAACCCGTTGGCCGCAATGTAATTCTGATTTGCGACAGTGTCAGCTGCATGGTTATGGGCTATGAAACCGTTTATAAACGCATATCGGATATTCTTTCCATACGCTTCGGGGAAACCACACCTGACGGAAGGTTCACCCTGTTACCCATTTCCTGTCTCGGCGATTGTGACCATGCGCCTTCACTGATGATCAACAATGACCTGTACCACGATATAGCTCCTGAGCAGGTCCAAACTCTGCTTGACCGATACAAATAAGCTATGGAAAAGCCTTTGACAAAATACATACTGCCCGATAAGGATCCTCTGGATTTTGCAGCCTATTCAAAAGAAGGTGGCTATGCGGGGGTTGACAAGGCATTGAAGCAGATGGCTCCCGACGAAGTGACAAACCTGGTGAAAGATTCCACTTTACAGGGTCGCGGAGGCGCCGGATTCCCTACAGGAATGAAATGGAGCCTCACGCTTAAAAATCCGGGCGGATCAGGACTCAAGTACCTCATCACCAATGCCGATGAAATGGAACCGGGTGCCTTTAAAGACAGGTATCTGCTTGAAGGGAACCCTCACCAGCTCATCTCCGGTATGATCATAGCCGCCTATGCCATCCAGGCTCAGAAGGCTTACATTTTTCTCAGATGGGCTTACAAAAAGGCGGAAGTCATTCTCAAAAAGGCAATAGACGAAGCATACAAAGCAGGTTACCTCGGAAACAACATCCTGGGTACCGGTTACAGTCTCGATATGTACCTGCATTCAAGTGCCGGAAGGTACATCTGCGGTGAAGAAACCGCACTGATCAACTCACTTGAAGGAAAGCGCGGCCTTCCACGATCGAAACCACCGTTCCCGGGCACAAGCGGACTGTTTGGTCAGCCTACGGTGGTTAATAATGTGGAGACCCTTTCGTGGATTTCCCATATTGTTGAGAATGGCGCTGACTGGTTTAAGAAATTAAGCCTTACCGGCGAAGGAGGAACCAAAATTTACGGTGTAAGCGGAAGGGTGAAAAAGCCCGGCTTGTGGGAGCTTCCTATGGGCACACCATTGAGGGAAGTGCTGATGGATTATGCAGGCGGTATGCAGGATGGCTATGAGCTTAGGGGAATTATTCCCGGTGGCGGTTCAACCGATTTCATGACACCCGATCATCTTGATGTTCCCCTTGATTTCAAAGGAACTGTGAGTGCAGGCAGCAGGCTGGGAACCGGAACGATGATCATCCTGGATGATAAAACCTGCCCTGTCGCATTTATAAAAAATCTTATAAGCTTCTTTTCAGCTGAAAGCTGCGGATGGTGTACTCCGTGCCGCGAGGGACTGCCCTGGACCGACAAGATCCTGCAGGCCTTTGAAGAAGGAAGAGGTAAAATGGAATACCTCGATACCCTGTCATTTCATACCCGGTATATGGGCCCGGGAAACACATTCTGTGCCCATGCTCCCGGAGCTATGGAACCTTTGCAGAGCGGGCTGAAATATTTCCGCGACGATTTCATCAGGCATATACATGAAAAAAGTTGTCCCTGGAGGTAATGTAATGGTGAAAATTCAGATAGATAATCGAATATATGAGGTTGAAGAAGGAAAGAACCTTCTTGAAGCCTGTATTGCCCTGGGCATTGACCTTCCCTATTTCTGCTATCATCCTGCCATGGGATCGGTAGGCGCCTGCAGGCAATGTGCAGTGAAAAAGTACGCAAATGCCGACGACAAAAAAGGCAGGATCATTATGGCCTGCATGGAACCGGTGGCTGAAGGACTGAACATTTCGGTGAAGGATATACAGGCGGCTGATTTCAGGGCATCGGTGATTGAAGGGCTGATGACCAATCACCCTCATGATTGCCCTGTTTGCGACGAAGGAGGCGAATGTCATCTCCAGGATATGACTGTAATGACAGGCCACAATTACAGGCGTTTCGACTTCAAAAAAAGAACATACGTAAACCAGTACCTGGGTCCGTTCATTCATCATGAAATGAACCGGTGTATCCAATGCTACAGGTGCGTACGATTTTACAGGGATTATGCAGGAGGGAACGACCTGAATGTTTTCAGTTCGGCCAACCATGTGTATTTCGGCCGCGAAAAAGAGGGAATCCTCGAAAGTGAATTCAGTGGAAACCTTGTTGAGGTTTGTCCCACAGGGGTTTTTACAGATAAAACCCTTCAGAAGCATTACACCCGAAAATGGGATCTCACAAACACTCCTTCGGTTTGTGTACACTGCAGCCTCGGGTGCAACACCTTGCTCAGTGAAAGATACGGTACCGTGCGCCGAACAATGAGCCGGTATAATGGTGAAGTAAATAGCTACTTTTTATGCGACAGGGGCCGCTTTGGCTATGAATTCATC
The DNA here is from genome assembly GCA_035299085.1 of Bacteroidales bacterium. Lineage (NCBI taxonomy): Bacteria > Pseudomonadati > Bacteroidota > Bacteroidia > Bacteroidales > Bacteroidales bacterium. Next base: position 4,769 of record DATGXG010000049.1, read on the forward strand.
AACCACCCTGAAAGAATAAAACATGTACTTGCCAGGCAACAGGATGACAGCTTCAATGAGGCTAACTTTTCTTCAGTTGCCGGACGAATTCAAAAAGGCAAAATAATAGGGATCGGCTCACCCCGGGCATCCCTTGAATCAAATTTCGCCCTGATGAGGCTTACCGGAAAAGATAAATTTTTCCATGGTGTCAGTCAACGTGAATTCAACACCATCAAGAGAGCAATTGAAATGATGCAGCAGGATGGAGTGCACATTCCATCGCTGCGGGAAACTGAAAAGGCCGATGCCATTCTTATAGTTGGCGAAGACATTACCCAGACCGCGCCGGTTCTGGCATTGTCGATCAGGCAGGCAGTGAGGAACAAAGCGCTGGCTTATGCCGAAAGCATGAAAATTCCGGCATGGAATGACACCTCTGCCCGTGAAATCGGACAGGATGTACGAAGCCCTCTATATATCATCAACAGCCATACAACAAAACTGGAGGACATTGCCAAAAAGGCACTATATGTTAGCCCTGAGGAAATAAGCCGCACGGCATTTGCCTTAGCCAATGCAATCAATAAGTCGGCGCCGGAAGTAACTGATATTGCCGACAATATAAAGGAAATCACAAAGAATGTGGCTGCAGATCTGCTTGCCGCTGAAAGGCCGTTAATCATAGCCGGCACTGCCCGGGGAGATGAAAAGATTTCGGATGCAGTAGAAAATCTTGTGACTGCCCTTGTATCAGCCGGTAAAACGCCATGGGTGATGTACACTTTCAGCGAATGCAACAGCGTAGGTCTCGGAATGATGGAAGGCAGGAGTCTTTCGGATGCCTTTGACACCATGCAGAATGAACCCGGAAACACTGTTGTCATTCTTGAAAACGACCTGTTTAAAAAGGAAGAAGAAGAATCCGTTAAGAAGGCCTTTGCCGGTGCGGAGTTTGTGATTCTTATGGATCATTTTCTTCATTCCTCGGCTAAACTGGCTGATGCCATTCTGCCGGCCGCCACTTACGCCGAATCATCAGGCACTCTTGTAAATAACGAAGGAAGGGCTCAGCGATTTTACCCTGTTCTTCCCGATCATCATGAAGCGAAGGAAAGCTGGAAATGGCTGGATCAGCTAAAGCAAATCACTTCAAATGAAAGTGAAAAAATCATTCATTTCGACGACCTTGTTGAAACGATGACGCAGTATTACCCCGACTTTGTTCCTATCCGAAAGAGCCTGCCAAACTCGGCAATCCGGTACTTCAATGAAAAAATTGCACGACAGACACAACGATATAGCGGAAGAACTGCTATAACGGCCAATATAAGCGTGAGCGAACCTAAGCCACCGGAGGATGATGATTCGCCGTTGAAATTCAGCATGGAAGGCTTCATGGGTGTGCCGCCTGCAAATCTGACCCCTTATTACTGGTGGCCGGGATGGAATTCGCCACAGGCAATAAACAAATACCTTGATGAACCAAACGGTTCCAACAGGAATTTCGATCCGGGTATCCGGCTGATCGAAGGCAACGCATCACAGCGAATCGTATACAAAACGGATGTTCCGAAAAAGAATTCTCCTGAAAAAGGAACCCTGCAATTGTTTGCGGTGGCTGCGATTTTTGGTTCCGAAGAGTTGAGTGCCCGCGGAGTGGCAATATCCAGCCGCATCCCGGAACCATTTATCCTGATCAGTTCAAAACAAAAGGATACGGCCGGAATACAGGATGACACTTCTGTGCAGGTGACCCTTAATAATACAATCCTTACATTAAAAGTTAAAACCGATGATTCCATGCCTGAAGGTGCCGCCGGAATTTCATGGCCATTGCCGGGTTTACCGTTTCTGAACCTGCCGGCAACAGGAAAAATAATAACGGGTAATTCAAACAATACAAAATGACGGTATGAATTATATATTCATCATAATCGGTGTGTTGATGATTGCTCTTAACCTGGCGGCCGGACTGATCTGGGTAGAGCGAAGGCTGCTGGCATTGTTCCAGGACCGTTACGGCCCCAACCGTGTAGGTCCGTTAGGATTGCTGCAGGTTGTAGCTGATGTGATCAAGATCTTTTTCAAGGAAGACTGGATCCCTCCGTTTGCCGACAAGGCTGTTTTTATAATAGCCCCGGGAATCCTCATTGCCACGATCCTGCTTACATTTGCGGTCATCCCCTTCACCGGCAGTTTTTATATTCTTGATTCAAACATTGCCATCCTTTTCTTCCTGGGAAATTCATCGCTTGGTGTTTACAGCATCGTGCTGGGCGGCTGGGCTTCGAATAACAAATATTCGCTTCTCGGCTCAATCCGTGCTTCGGCCCAGATGCTAACGTATGAAGTTTTTATGGGACTGTCACTCGTTGGCGTGATCATGATGGCCGATAGTTTCAACCTGCGCCAGATTGTGGAAGCCCAGAAAAACGGGTGGTTCATCATACCGCAGTTCGTCAGTTTTGTAATCTTTTTCATAGCGGGAATCGCAGAAACCCACCGGACGCCTTTCGATATACCTGAAGCGGAAGGAGAGCTCGTTGCAGGTTATCATTCAGAATACTCGGGAATGAAATTCGGTATGTTTTTCGTGGGTGAATACCTGGGCGTAACACTCATTTCAACCCTGATCACCACGCTGTTTTTCGGCGGCTGGCTTGGCCCGGCATTCCTTCCTCCGGCATTCTGGTTTTTCCTCAAAACAGGTTTCTTTATTTTCCTTTTCATACTCATCAGGGCGTCACTGCCCCGACCCAGGTATGACCAGCTGATGGAGCTGGGATGGAAAATACTGTTACCGCTTGTTTTGTTAAATATTCTCATTACAGGTGCAATCTTGTTAATCCGATAGTATGATCAGTATTTTAAGAAGCATATGGTATACATTCCTGCATGCGTTTCACAAACGTGAAACAGTGGGATATCCTGAGAACAAGCCTTATCTGCCTCCGCGATACCGCGGACGTATTGTGCTCACCCGTGATCCGGACGGAAAAGAACGGTGTGTAGCCTGTAACTTATGTGCGGCGGCATGCCCTGTCGACTGCATAGCGCTTCAGGCAACTGAGGACAAGGACGGCCGTCGATACCCCGAGTTTTTCAGGATCAATTTTTCAAGGTGCATATTCTGCGGTTTCTGCGAAGAAGCCTGTCCCACCTATGCCATCCAGCTAACTCCTGACTTTGAGATGAGTGAGTACGACAGGCAGAACCTGGTGTATGAAAAGGAGAATCTGCTGATCGACGGCCAGGGAAAATATCACGGCTACAATTATTACAGGGTGGCAGGTGTGGATATGGGAGTGAAGAAAAAAGGACAGGGCGACGAGGAAGATCCGCCGGTTGATATTAAAAGCCTAATTCATTAATATATGAATGCCATTTTTTTCATTGCTGCTGCTGTCGCTATTATTTCATCGCTGTTGGCCATTTCAAACAAGAATGCCATTCATGCCCTGCTGTTCCTGATTTTGTCGCTGCTGGCCATTTCAATCATATTTTACATCACCGGCTCGCCCTTTATTGCAGCGCTTGAAGTGATCGTGTATGCAGGCGCGATCATGGTTCTTTTCATTTTTGTTGTGATGATGCTGAATGTAGGCAGTGAAAAGCAACAGGAAAGCAGGTGGCTTTCGCCCCGGATATGGGTAATGCCGGCTATCCTTGCCGTGATCCTGTTTGCAACTTTCATGTACGCCCTCAGTTCAATGAAGCCTATCCAGCGCGAAGTACAGGTAATCGGCCCCAAACAGGTGGGAGTCACCCTGTTCACCACCTACCTGATTGCAGTTGAAATTTCAGCCATCATGCTGCTGGCCGGAATTGTGGGGGCATACCATTTGGGAAGAAGGAAAAAATCGGTTGTTCACCGGTTCCTGAAAAAAGAAGAAAAAAGGGTTTTAACCAATATACCATCATGATATCCATTCCTCTCGAAATACAGCTGATGTTTGCCGGCATGCTGTTCCTGATCGGGCTTACAGGCCTGCTTGTACGACGCAATGTCATATTCATGCTCATGTCGATTGAAATCATGCTCAACAGCGCAGGACTGGCATTTGTAATGGCCGGAACACACTGGATGAAAACGGACGGCCAGGCGATGTTTATATTCATCCTGACGGTATCTGCTGCAGAGGTGTCTGTTGGGTTAGCCCTGATCCTGCAGGCATTTCATCATTATAAAACACTTGATGCCGATGCCATGAGTAAACTGAAAGATAAGAAAACGATACAATTATAGTTATGGAACAACTCATTCCCTGGATACCTGCTTTGCCGCTGGCCGGATTTCTGATCATGGCGCTGTTTTCAGGGGCGCTGAGCAATAAGTTGGTTTCATGGATTGCAACCGGTACGGTAAGTGTTTCAGCACTTTTCACGGTTATCGGCGGAATTGATTTTTTGAATCATGCAGAACCGGGAAGTTCGATTACCGTTCACCTTTTTAAATGGATTGACACCGGGGAATTTAATGCTGACTTTGCATTCCGAATAGATACACTTACGCTTGTCTTTTGTTTTGTGATCACCTTTGTGGGAGCCCTGATTCACCTGTATTCCATTGAATTCATGAAAGGCGACGAAGGATTCAAGCGGTTTTTCATTTACCTCAACCTGTTTGTGGCATCCATGCTGATCCTTGTGCTTGCCGATAACCTGCTTCTGCTGTATATGGGATGGGAAGGTGTAGGCCTCTGCAGCTACCTGCTAATAGGATTCTGGTACAAGGATCCGGCCAACGGATACGCCGCCCGCAAGGCATTTATTGTAACCCGTATCGGTGACACATTCATGATTGTCGGATTGTTCCTGCTCTTCGTAAGCTTTAATACCCTGAATATTGATTCCGCAATGCAACAGGCATCCGCCAAATGGGGTACCGGTTCAGGACTTGCAACGGTTGCCGCGTTGTTGTTACTTGGAGGGGCGGTTGGTAAATCGGCCCAGATACCGATGCAGACCTGGCTGCCCGATGCCATGGCAGGACCTTCACCGGTGAGCGCTTTAATACATGCCGCCACCATGGTTACTGCCGGTGTATACCTGATTGCCCGTATGCATGTGTTGTTCAGCCTGGCTCCTGCAGTGCAAACCTTAGTTGCAGTTATTGGTGCGGTGACTCTGCTTGTGGCAGGATTCAGCGCCTTTTCACAACACGATTTAAAAAGAGTACTCGCCTACTCCACCATTAGTCAGATTGGCTATATGTTTCTTGCACTGGGCGTCGGAGCATGGTCGGCCGCCATTTTTCATTTTATGGTGCATGCCTTTTTCAAGGCCCTGCTCTTCCTTGCTGCAGGCGCAGTGATCCTGCTGTTGCATGAAGAACACGATATGTATAAAATGGGAGGCCTCAGGAAAAGACTTCCCGTGATTTTCTGGACATTTCTTGCCGGCGGTGCCTCACTTGCCGCCTTGCCGCTCATAACGGCAGGATTTTACAGCAAGGATCAGATCTTATGGCTTGCCTGGGCATCCGATAAAGGAAGTCCGTGGCTCTGGCTGGCCGGAATCGTCGGCGCTTTTATAACGGCATTATATACTTTCAGAATGATATTTCTGACTTTTTACGGTGATGTAAAAACAGAACCAAAACATGCACCGGGGGCTCTCATGACTATACCACTTGTTATTTTAGCCATTTTATCGTTAGTAGCCGGATTTATCGAGTTTCCTGAAAACCTGCTCCCGGTGCATCTTTTCTCTTCTCTTACCGAAAAATCACTTCCCGTATTAACGGCAGAATCCACAACGCCCGAATGGGTGTTCCAGCTTATATCAGCTGTTACAGCTATGACAGGCCTGCTCCTTGCCTGGCGTTTGTTTAACCGTCCTTCACAATTTGACAGGGTATACCAGCATAGCGCACCAGGCAGGTTTTTCTATTCAGGATGGGGATTCGACAGGTTATACCATGGACTGATTGTTCAACCGGTCGTTTGGCTTTCAGAAGTTGACGTGAAAGATTTCGTCGACCGTATTTACACATTCATTGCCGCCATACCGTTAGCGGTTAATACATGGCTTTCCCCATCGCAAAATGGCAGGGTACGCTGGTATGTGATGGGACTGAGTGCTGGACTGGCAGTATTGCTGATTATAATGATACTATTATGATACTTGTATACCTGATCGTGGTTTTAATGGTGGCCGGAATCCTGGCCTGGCTCACAGGCCGGAGAAGCCCGGTTACCGCCCGTGTGATTTCACTTGCAGCGGTATTTATTGATTTGCTGCTCACCGTCAGTCTGATCGGGAAGACCCACGATACTGGCGGTATGTGGATGATCGAATTCAAGACCACATGGATACCGCTGTTTGGTATTGAAATGCACCTGGCACTCGACGGAATAAGCCTGCTTATGCTCCTTTTGACCTTCTTCATCGGCCTCCTTGCCGTGCTCGTTTCGTGGAAGGAGATCACAAAAAACCCGGGATTTTATCATTTCAACCTGATGTTTATCTTGTCCGGTATTACAGGAGTCTTCCTCTCCATGGACCTGTTCCTGTTTTATTTCTTCTGGGAAGTGATGCTGATTCCTATGTATTTCCTGATTGCCATGTGGGGCCATGAGAACAGGGTGTATGCATCATACAAGTTCTTCATATTTACACAGGCCAGCGGTTTGCTGATGTTCCTTGCCATTGTGGGCTTATACCTGTTACATGGAACTCAGACGGGCGTGTATACATTCAATTACCAGAATCTTATCGGTACACAACTGCGGCCCGCCATGGAAATGCTGCTTATGTGCGGGTTCCTGGCTGCCTTTATGGTTAAATTACCCGCTTTCCCGTTCCATAGTTGGCTTCCCGATGCCCATACCGAGGCTCCGACAGCAGGCAGCCTGATCCTGGCCGCACTTATGCTTAAAACCGGTGCTTATGGTTTAATCCGGTTTATCATTCCTCTTTTTCCCAATGCGGCTGAGCGTTTTGCTCCCATTGGTATGATACTGGGAATAGCAGGAATATTATATGGCGCCAAACTGGCTTTTTCGCAGACCGATCTGAAAAGAATGGTAGCCTACAGCAGCGTTAACCACATGGGTTTTATAATGCTCGGTGTGTTTGCCCTCAACCAGCTTGCCTGGCAGGGAGTGGTCATGCAGATGATAGCCCACGGGATCAGCACCGGGGCGCTGTTTATCATTGCAGGACAACTATCCGAACGCCTTCATACACGTGATCTGGCAAAAATGGGTGGTTTATGGGAAGAAATGCCGGTCATGGGCGGCATGGGACTGATTTTTGTAATGGCATCCCTGGGATTACCGGGACTTGGCAATTTCATTGCTGAATTTCTGACCCTTACGGGTACATTCAAAGCAAACATGCTTTTCGCCTGCCTTGCAAGTGTTGGGCTCATTGCGGCAACCTTGTATTCAATCCGGATTATGCAGAAAGTGTTTTATGGCGAAAAACATGCAACAACACATGCAAAAGATCTTTCAATCCGTGAAATGGTTATCCTGGGTTCACTCACTGTTATCATATTTTTCCTGGGTCTTTTTCCACGGCCTGCCATTGAAATGTCAAAGCCTTCAGTTGCACGAACCCTTCAGATTGAGCAAACTCAGCAAGCAAATATAAATGAGTATGACGGCAAATGATTTTCTCTATCTGTCACCCATGATCATCCTGGCCATTGCGCCGGTAATGATCATGATGGCGCTGGCAGTGTCACGCAACTTCAACATTATTTTCGGCTTCTCTATCCTGATGCTGGTGGCCGCATTCGTCACCCTCTTTTTTTTACCTTCTGACCAGCATGAATTGCTTCCTTTGCTTGTGATTGATCATTTGAGCATAGTTTTCCTTGGTATTGTAATCTGCGCCACCATTGTGGTTGCCATGCTCACGTACATGTATTTCAAGCAGCACGGGGGTGAAAAGGAAGAATATATGATCATCCTTTTTGTTGCCGCAGTGGGCGCATCGGTACTGGTTACCGCCGTTCATTTCGTCACGTTTTTCCTTGGTCTTGAAACCCTGAGCATTTCTTTATACATCCTGATTGCCTATATCAGATACAGGGATTATTCGGTTGAGGCAGGAGTCAAATTTCTTATAATAGCCTCGGTTGCCACGGCATTCCTATTGTTCGGCATGGCCCTTATTTTTGCAGTGACAGGCAGCATGACCTTCCGTGAAGTAGCTTCTTTCATTGCCATATCGGGGGTTTCACCGCTGATGCTTATAGGCATCGGCATGATGCTGGCCGGAATTGGCTTTAAGATGGCACTGGTTCCGTTTCACATGTGGGCGCCCGATATCTACCAGGGAGCTCCCGCGCCGGTGACCGCATTCATTGCTTCTGTGTCAAAAGGTGCCATCATGGCTGTTGCCCTTCGGTTTCTGACCATGATCCATGCTTTTGAAAACAAAACACTTGTCGCCGTCATTACAGTGATAGCCGTACTTTCGATGTTCTTCGGGAATATCCTGGCGTTAAGGCAGACAAACATTAAAAGACTGCTGGCCTATTCATCCATTGCCCAGATGGGTTATTTATTCATGATGGTGATAACCGGCACAGAACAGGGCATTCAAGCCGCTGTTTTCTTCATTATTTCATACCTGGTTACCATTCTTACCGCATTCGGGATTATTTCCCTGGTTTCATCACACAACTGCGATGCGGAAAATATAGATGATTTTAAAGGACTTTTTTTCACGAATCCGTGGATGGCCATCGTGATGTCGCTTGCCATGTTTTCCCTTGCGGGAATTCCATTGACCGCCGGGTTCATAGCCAAATTTTACATTGTACTCGAAGGTGCCCGCTCAGGGCTCTGGCTCCTTACATTCAGCCTCATCATTGCCACGGTGATCAGTATTTTTTATTACCTGAGAGTAATCCGGGCTATGTTCTCCAAATCAGATAACATTCCTTTCGAGCCGGTTCCTGCGATGGGTAAGCTCATCCTGTTCATCATGGCCGTCGCCATAGTGCTGATCGGTATTCTGCCCGCATTTCTGGCAAGGTTCCTGAATAACTATATAAGTTAATGTGCTAATGTGCTAATATGCTAATGTGCTAATCATTGGCATATTGGCACATTGGCACATTGGCATATTAGCACATTGGCACATTAAATCTGGTGAACAATCAGGCCTTTAAGACACTTAATATATTGTTAAACCTAAAATTTAATACATAATGGATGTTTTACTGGCTGCCCGTTACCAGATGGCAGTGTCTTTCATTTTTCATATAGTATTTGCCTGCATTGGCATAGCAATGCCCTGGCTGATGTTCATAGCGGAATATAAATGGATCAGGACAGGTAAAAAAGAGTATCTAACCTTGTCAAAGGCATGGTCGAGAGGGGTGGCCATTTTTTTTGCCGTGGGGGCTGTATCAGGGACAGTGCTTTCATTTGAGCTGGGACTTTTATGGCCGAAGTTCATGGAGCATGCCGGGCCCATAATCGGGATGCCATTTTCATGGGAAGGCACTGCATTTTTCCTTGAGGCCATTGCACTCGGGATTTTTCTCTATGGATGGAACAGGGTGAACAAATGGGTTCACCTGGCATCAGGTGTTACGGTGGGCATTGCCGGTGTAATATCAGGCATATTCGTAATTTCAGCCAATTCCTGGATGAATTCTCCCGCCGGATTCGAGTGGGTGAACGGCAAAGCCATTAATATAGACCCCTTCAAAGCCATGTTTAACAAAGGATGGTTTGAACAGGCACTACATATGACTCTTGCCGCTTTTGCATCAACCTGTTTTGCCGTTGCGGGAATCCATGCTTACCTGCACCTGAAACACAAAGACAACCCGGTTCATCGCATAGCCCTCCGGATTGCGCTGTCGGTTGGCTCAGTTGCCGCCATTCTTCAGCCTTTTAGCGGTGACATTTCGGCAAAACATGTGGCCAAATACCAGCCTGCCAAGCTGGCAGCGATGGAATCACTATTCAAAACCACAACCGGGGCTCCGCTAACAGTGGGAGGAATTCCGGATACTGCCGCCCGGGAGGTAAATTATGCGATACATCTCCCAAAGCTACTAAGTTTCCTGGCTCATGGCAATTTCAATGCAAAGGTAACAGGACTTGACCAAATTGAAAGAAAGAACTGGCCTCCGGTGTCCATTGTGCACTACGGCTTTCAGATCATGGTGCTTATGGGTATCCTTATGGCCGCAACAGGAGCCCTCCATCTATTTTTCACTTTTACCCGCAGATACCGCGACAGGCGATGGTGGTTCAGATGGCTTGCCCTACTCACACCGGCCGGGTTTATTGCCGTGGAAGCCGGATGGATAGTGACCGAAGTAGGCCGGCAACCATGGATTATATATGGAATACTGCGAACAAGTGAATCGGTGACTCCTATGCCGGGCATTCAATACTCATTTTACCTTGTCACCCTTATTTACATCGGACTTTCAGCCATTGTGTTCTGGCTGATGAGCCGGCAGATACAGGCACTTCAATCAGGTAACGATAATCTCTACGAACATGACTGAAGCCATTGTTGCCATACTGGGTATTTCACTACTCCTTTATGTATTGTTAGGGGGTGCCGACTTCGGAGCAGGAATCGTCGAAATGATAGTGGGTAAAAAAAGTTCGCGCATCGTATCAAAAGCCATCGCGCCGGTTTGGGAAGCCAATCACATCTGGCTCATCCTGGCCGTAGTCATCCTGTTCAACGGTTTTCCGCTGGCCTACACAACCATCACCACCTACCTGCACATCCCGTTATTACTGGCTTTGATAGGGATTATTATAAGGGGAGCAGCATTTTCATTCAGGTATTATGATGTACTGGAAGGAAATGTTCAGAATTATTATTCCTGGTCATTCAGGCTGTCCAGCCTGATGACGCCGTTCTTCCTCGGCATGGTGCTTGGAGCGGTTATTCTTGGACGAATTCCTGTAAATCCTTCCGGAAGTTTCATTGATATTTTTATATCTCCGTGGCTCAACGGTTTTGCCATTTCAACCGGAGTTTTCATGATCCTGCTTTTCGGATGGATTGCGTCGGTTTATCTTATCGGGGAATCTGATGAGGAATCATTTCCCGTATTCAGGCGAACATCACTGATACTGTTTATTGCGCTTATACTATGTGGTGGTGTGGTGTTTCTGATGGCACGTCGCTGGGGAGTGCACCTGTTCTCCGGTTTTCTTCATTCTGCGATCAGTATATCCTGTGTTGTCCTGGCCACCTTGCTGGTTCCCGTCATGTGGATCAGCATTAACCGCAAAAAAGCGCTTCTGACAAGGATTGTTGCCGGTGCAACAACAGCATGTATACTGGTCGGCTGGTTTGCCGTTCAATTCCCCGTGCTTGTAAACCGCAGGAACGGTGAACACCTGACGGTTTGGAATACACAGGCCCCTGCCGTAACTATGTACTACCTCCTTGCCGCACTCATTGTAGGCATTTTCATTATCTTCCCCGCCTTCGGGTATTTGTTCAGGATATTTAAGTTCAGCAGGGAATCAACCTGACAGCGTCCGAAGGACCTGTAAGCGTTGATTCCGGAATTTCTTAAATCAAAAATCGGTGTTCGGTGTTCGGTGTTTTTACGTTCTGCCTGCTCGGGCAGATTGCTTCGTCGCTTGATAAATCCTGATATAATCAATAATTAATCAAGCTCCTCGCAATGACGTGCTTTTGGCAGTATCCAGCCACAACCATTCCCCCCTCCCATTGTTATACATAAAAACCAAAACCATGGCAATTAGCAAAGTATGGATCATTGAGGGTTGCATTTCGTGCGGACTATGTTCAGAAATCTGCCCGGATGTGTTTGAGCTTGAAGATGTGGCGGTAGTAAGGGAAGGAGCCGACTATAACGCTAATGAAAATTTGGTAATTGAGTCGGCAGACAGCTGCCCTGTTGAAGTAATCAAGTATGAGTAATAAAACTAAAGTAATGAATGAAAATGAAGTCTCCAGTTACCTGGGACTTCATTTAAAGAAATGGACCTTAGAGCAGTCAACCATCCACCGTGAGTTCAAATTCAGGAATTTCACGGATGCCTTTTCATTCATGACCGCTGTGGCACTCGAAGCCGAGAAAATGAACCATCACCCCGAATGGACAAATGTTTACAATAAAGTAAGTGTTATACTGAGCACCCATGAACCACAGGGTTTGACCATGCTTGACATGGATCTGGCCATGAAGATGGACAGTCTTTATTCGAGATTTGACGGCTGAAATTAACTTTCTGCTTCAATGATTCCGCAGGCAATCCGTCCTCCGGCATTTCCTGTAGGCTGTGTTTTTAAATCGTCTTCATTGGCATGCAGGATCATCGACTTACCTACAATTGAAGTCTCTCCTTCCATTTTCATTGTTTTGTCAACATAATCCAGGTGGCCGTGTCCTGTTTCATCAGCTTCAATATTGCCCATATCGCCTGCATGACGGTTCATATCGGTAGGCGCACCATGATTGTGTTTCTCGGGATTAAAATGTCCTCCTGCTGATGTGGCATCGGGTGCACTGCAATCTCCGAATTCGTGGATATGAAATCCATGTTTTCCTTTTGAAAGTCCCTGGATATCGGCTACAACCCTGACTCCGTCGGCAACCTTTGTAAATGTCACTGTACCGCTTACCTTGTTCCCCTGTGTGGGATTCAGCACACACACTGCTTTTTTTACAGCTTTGTTACCTGATGTTCCCTGAGCAAGCGCGTGCCCAATGTTCAAAACGAACAGCATAACAGTAAATAAAATAAAATGTCTTTTCATGATTTTTCGATTAAGATTAACTGAAAAACAAATGGATGAAGGGTTAGTTCAATTTGTTGAATTTTTCAAGGATTAACAATAAACGGATTCAGGTCTCCGGCATCCAGCATCTCTCTAATCATCGCATTGCCTGTGCTGGCAGATTGCTTCGTCGCATCACTAATTACTATAATCATAGATAATCACGCTCCTCGCAATGACGCGCTATTCCTCTCCCTACTCCCTACTCTCTACTCCTTACTTTATTACTTCCATCCTCACCTCGTTTCCCCTGTTCACCTTTCCCTCCTCAAAATCAGTCATGTTTTGAAGCGTGGTGGCTGCGATCTGTTTCAGGGCATTCTCGGTAAAGTAAGCCTGGTGTGCGGTTACAAGAACATTCGGAAAGGCCATGAGGCGGGATATTTTATCATCGGGGATTATAATTTCAGAAAGGTCTTTAAAGAAAAGGTTTTCTTCCTGTTCATACACATCAATTCCCAGGTAGCCAAGCCGTCCGGCCCGCAGCGCATCAATAACGGCTTCCGTGTCAACAAGCTTTCCCCTGCTTGTATTGATCAGCATGGCACCCTTTTTCATGAGTTTCAGGTTATGCCTGTTGATGATCTGAAACGTTTCAGGAGTAAGGGGGCAGTGCAATGAGATGATATCCGAAATTCTAAACACTTCTTCAAGCGGAAGATACTGAACTCCTGCTGATAGTAATTCCGTATTAGGGTACAGGTCATAAGCCACCACCCTGCAACCAAAACCCTGCATGATTCGGGCAAAAGTCGCTCCTATCTTACCTGTACCAATGACCCCGGTCGTTCTACCGGCTATATCAAACCCCGCAAGTCTTTCTATTGAAAAATTGCCTTCGCGTACCCGGTTATAGGCTTTGTGGGTTTTCCGGTTCAGCGCCATGATCAGCGCCACGGCATGTTCAGCCACGGCATGGGGTGAGTAAGCCGGAACACGCACCACCGAGATATTATGTCTGAAGGCACTTTCAATATCCACATTGTTAAAACCGGCACAGCGAAGAACAATAAGCCTGATATTCATTTTTGCGAGTGCCTCAATGACTTCCTTTGTAAGCTGATCATTAACAAAAACACAAACGGCATCGAAACCCTCGGCCAGCTTAACGGTTTTGACATTCAGTGAGGATTCATAATATACAAGCTCATGCCTGTGATCTTCATTGGCATGATCGAGATATTCCTTGTCGTAAACCTTTGTACTGAAAACTGAAACTTTCATAGTATAAGATTGTATGTCGGTTTGTTAAACAAACTGTGGATTCACAATGTTCAGATGAAATAATTCAGTAAAAACATTCTTTTTTCTGATCAATAAATTGCAAATTTGATTTACCGGAAAGTATAAATAATCAATACCGAACTATGAAAAAACTTGTTTATTCCTTAACACTACTGGTTATTATGACACTCTTATCTCAATGCAAACCCAAAGAACAACCTGTTGCCAATTTCTTAACTCCCGAAGAAGAAAGTCAGGGATGGAAACTCCTGTTTGACGGAAAGACAATGGACAGCTGGCGCACTTTCGGTGGAGATACAATTAAAGACTGGGTGATCGACAGCGGTTCCATGCTGGCACAGGGCCTGATCAGCAATGATATCATTACGAAAGATGAATTCGAAAATTTTGAACTTTCACTCGACTGGAAAACATCGGTCGGCGGGAACAGCGGAATTTTCTTCAATGCTATTGAAGACACTGCCATTCATGGGATCTTCGAAATTGCTCCTGAATACCAGATTATTGATGAAGTATCGTGGGACGGCGATTCGCTTCACGAAGGACAGCTGGCCGGTGCCTGCTACGACATGTATTATGCCGACCGCAATAAAAAGCTGATGCCTGTTGGTGAATGGAATACGTCAAAGATTGTTGTTAATAACGGACACGTAGAACACTGGCTTAACGGAGACAAGATTGTTGAATACCAGATGTGGACACCGGAATGGGACAGCCTAAAATCAGTGAGAAAATGGAAAGATTATCCTTTGTGGGGCACAGCTCATAAAGGGCATATCGGACTCCAGGATCATGGCAAAAAGAATTGGTTCAGAAATATTAAAATCAGGACTTTATAACAGATTATATGAACAACAAAAGCGAAAATAAGCCCGACAGGCTGCTTTCTCTGGATACCCTCAGGGGATTTGACATGTTCTGGATTGCAGGTGGTGAAACCCTGATGGTTTCACTGGCGGCACTTACCGGATGGCCTTTTATGCAATGGATCGCTTCACAAATGGAGCATGTGGAATGGGAAGGATTTAAATTTTATGACAACATCTTCCCACTCTTCCTCTTCATAGCCGGCGTATCCATGCCTTTTTCGATTCTTAAGCGGAAACAACGCGGCGAAAACATGCGGAACATTTATATCCATGTTTTCAAGAGAATGCTGATGCTTGTCTTGCTGGGATTGATTTATAATGGCCTCCTGCGGCTCGATTTTGAAAACCAGCGGTATGCAAGCGTACTGGCGCGAATCGGTATTGCCTGGTTCTTTGCGGCTATAATCGTTCTGAATACGAATATCAGGGGACAGATCCTTTGGTTTGTGGGTATCCTTGTAGGGTATTACGCGATTATGAAATTTGTGCCGGTTCCGGGTTTCGGGGCAGGTAATTTTACGCCCGAAGGCAACCTGGCCGCTTTTATTGATCAGAAGCTGCTTCCGGGAAGGTTCTGTTGCTATACTTATGGTGATAACGAGGGACTGATCTCCAATATTCCCGCCATTTGTACGGCGCTTCTTGGAACGTTCGCGGGTCACCTGCTGATATCCGACAATAAGAAGCTTACAGGAGTGAAAAAAGGCTTTATCCTCATGGGCGCCGGGGTGGTCAGCATGATTGTGGCTAAAATCTGGAGCCTCGATTTCCCGATCATCAAGAATATGTGGACAAGCACATTTGTCCTTTTCGCAGGCGGATTAAGCCTTATCCTGCTTTCAATATTTTACCTTGTAATTGATGTCTGGAAATTCAAAAAATGGACATTCCCGTTTGTAGTGATCGGCATGAACTCAATAACCATTTACCTGCTGAATTCGGGTATTATGAATTTTGAACAGATGGGAAGGTACTTCTTTGGCGGTTTAGCTCATTTCTTTTCCGAAGCCGCCGGCCAGGTTATCCTTGTCTCCGGGGCAATCCTGTGTATGTGGTTTGTGCTGTATTTGCTGTATAGAAATAAGATATTTCTGAAGGTTTAATTTTCTTAGATCCGTCGTAGAGACGCAATAAATCGCGTCTCTGGCGGAATCTAGTTTCTACACGAATATTTAACCTACCTTATCAGACGCGATAAATCGCGTCTCTACTTCGTCACGAATTGAGCTGCATAATATTTCGCCGTCAGTTCTTCGCCTGTTGCTCTTTTGATCATGTCATTCCATTCGTAACGTGCGCCCGGCCTGAACACCTTATTCAGAAGGTAAGTTCCTACTTCCGGGTTTTTCGTCATGCTTACCACATCGGTTGCACCCACTTTCAGGATATTGGTATTGATATAGGCCTGCAGTTGCGATGCAAGCAATTCACCAAGCTGGTAATTATGATAATAGCATGGATAAAGGGCAATATGGATTTTTGATGCCCAGTCGGCGTCATTCCTGCCTTCAGGTTTCTTAATCATCTGGTATTTCTCCACAAGATCCCACCACAATTTATTCAGATCCTGGTCAGGATTTTCATACATGGCTTTTTCAAAACGGAACATAACCTGTGTCCAGCGGCTGAAAACAATCTGTTCCAGTTTCAGGCTGTTGCTCACGGCTGTGCTTATTTTTTCAGCTTCTTCATTTGAGATTCCTGCGTTATCCCTTATCCACAAAGGATTGGATGCCAGCCTTCCGAAAATCATGGCAATGGCCTCTGTGGTGAAAGTATGAGCCGGAGTGCGAAGGTAATACGGAAGCGACATGTCGATGTTGTAATCATAAACGCCGTGGCCGAACTCGTGTAGCATGGTGCCCATCCACTGGTGATTGTTCTTCACGTTGCAAACGGCCCGAACATCGCCCGAACGGTCGATATGGATGCAATAGGCATGCTGGTATTTTCCTTCTCTTTCAAAAAGATCGCTCTTTGCAAGAATGGGCGTAATATCAAGGCCGATCCCGGCATAATAGTTCTTTGTCAGTTCAACTACATCTTTGTTGGCGAAATAACTGTCAAGATCGATATTATAAATCGAAGGGGCTTCCTGGAAGAACCGGTTCTGGTAATGCCAGGGCATCAGCTGGTCGGGACTGATTTTGTATTCTTTGGCAAGAACCGAATCCATATTTGATTTCAGGGTAATAAACGTTCCTCTTGTAAGAGAATCGAGCTCGTCAAAAAGGGTAAGAATCTTCTCAGGATCCTGCTCCGAGAGTTTAAGCGACATCTCCTGGTAATTCTTAAAACCCAGTTTTTGAGCGATGTTATTGCGCATTTTTACGATGGCAACCACACCCGCAGCTGCAGAGTCGCCTATCTGTTTGCTGGCCTCCCATACTTTCTTCAATTCCTTAGTGTTTGCGGAAGACTTGAGTATCTTGTCAATTTCATTGTCCGTGAGTTTTTTTCCGTCAACCTGTGCGCGGTAGGTATTGTATTTTTCCTCCAGTTTGGTCTGTGCTTTGATTAGCTCCTCTAGCAGTTTGGGATCGATCTGGTTCGAAAGGAACTGGTTATACAGCACATTCATCTGTCGCACAAGAAGGCTGTCTTTCACCTGTCCTGATTCTTTTATACCCTTCAATGTAGCAAATGAAGCAGAATCCGAATAAATCTTTGAGATCTGTATATTCAGATCGCTGTATTTCTGGTATTCTTCCTGCTTACCTGTTGTGGTGGCATTAAAATACGCCAATCCGGCACCGGCTTCAAGCGGTTTTGCCTTTAATTCAAGGCTGTCGATAAATGTTTTCAGTTGCTGTTCCATTTTTTTGGTTCCTGATGTACATGCTGTCATAAGGATTATGGCAGGCAAGATTAGAATAAGTTTCTTCATAGAAAAAAGTTTAATATTATATTGTTTAAGAATGGTTTTACATCTTTTTAACAACTGTCAATTTGACAATCGAAGACTTTTACTATAAATTGGCAGGCATTTTGAAGCATGAAAAGTAATAATTTAAAGGAGAAATTACAATGATATCAATGGGTCAAATTCTGATTTTGGGTGTGTTCATGTTGTTAAGCTGGATCGTAAGTTCGCAGCTTAAATCGCGTTTCAGGCGCTACTCCGAAATACCTGTAAATTATGGCATGAGCGGAAGAGATGTTGCGGAGAAAATGCTCCATGAAAACGGCATTACTGATGTTTCAGTCATATCAGTAGACGGACAACTGACCGACCATTACAATCCGCTTGATAAAACAGTAAATCTGAGTCCTGATGTATATAATGGACGCAATGTGGCAGCCGCTGCCGTGGCAGCACATGAATGCGGACATGCCATACAGCATGCCCAGGCATACGCACCGTTAAAATTGCGGACATCCCTGGTTCCTCTGCAGAATGCAAGCGCAAAGGTTATGAACATCATTTTTATGATGATGTTTTTCGGCGCCATACTGTTTCAGAGGATATTCCCTATGGATATCGCACTCATCGTTATTATCGCCTGTTATGCCGTGTTCACACTATTTGCCATGATCACCCTTCCGGTTGAAATCAACGCAAGTCACCGTGCACTGGTGTGGTTAAGCAGTTCAAATGTAACAGGACAGGGATCATATCCCCAGGCTAAGGATGCGTTGAAATGGGCCGCTTACACTTACGTGGTAGCCGCTCTGTCATCCCTTGCCATGTTGCTGTATTATGTGTTTTTATTGCTGGGGAGAAGGGACTAATTTGTCTGTTGGTCTGTTGGTCTGTTAGTCTGTTAGGTTTGCACGCCTCCACGGAGGCCCTAACGGCTTCTACAGCCCATAGCCTTTAGCCTGCAGCCTATAGCCTATGGCCTAACATTCTGAACGTCCTCTCCGCTGCCCGTTCCAACAACACCGAAGCATTCTTCATGGATTCTTCAACCGTCATGGGCTTGTCTGCAATTGGAATAACCGAAAGAAAACCTTTTTCATAAAGCCTGTCATAGTCCTCGCCAAGAGCACCGGCGAACGCAATGACAGGCTTATTTTTTGACTTTGCCATTTTAGCAACACCGGCCGGCGCTTTGCCATATAAAGTCTGCGAGTCAATTTTTCCCTCACCTGTCACAACCATATCAGCCCAGTCTATCCATGTACCAAGTCCTGTAACCTCCGCCACAAGCTCAAATCCTTTCCGGATATTTCCGTTGAGAAACGCCATGATACCGGCTCCCAATCCGCCGGCAGCTCCAGCTCCCGGGACAAAGTCAACATCCTTGTGCAATTGTTTTTGAATTACTTCGGCCAGATGCTGGAGATTTTCATCCAGCTCATCTACAGCTTCCCGATCAGCGCCTTTCTGGGGACCAAACACAAAAGCAGCTCCTTCTTTTCCGTACAATACATTGGTAACATCAGATGCCACTTCGATTCGGCATGCTTCCAACCGGGCATCCAGATGCGACACATCAATTTTCGCAATCATTCCCATTTTTCGGCCATTAGCCTGGATTTCATTTCCTGCTGCGTCAAGAAATCTCACCCCAAGGGCCTGTGCCATACCCGTGCCGCCATCCACCGTGGCGCTGCCGCCGATACCAAGGATGATTTCCCTGCATCCGGCTTCTAATGCAGCCAGGATAAGTTCTCCCGTTCCAAACGTAGAAGTTTTCAGCGGATCTCTTTGTGAGAGCGGCAATAAGGCGAGTCCCGAAGCCGCGGACATTTCGATAAAAGCTTTTGTGTGATCACCTGATACACCAATGTAAGAATCAATAATCCTCAGGAGCGGATCATGTACTTTAACCGGCACTATTCTGCCTCCTGTGGCTTTCACAAGCGCCTGAACCGTTCCTTCACCGCCGTCTGCCACCGGGATGCATTTGCATTGAGCCTCAGGCAAAGCTTTTAATATGCCTCGCTGAATGCTGTCTGCCGCCTCAGCAGCTGTAAGCGATTCCTTAAATTTGTCGGGGCAGATGAGGATGTTCATGATTAGTCTGTTAGTCTGTAGTCTGTTAGTCTGTTAGTCTGTTAGTAGAACTTCTTAAATCTAAAATCGGAGTTCCTTGTTCGGTGTTTATTCTAGGATAGTATCCAGCATCCAGCATCGGTCTTTGTATCGCTCTGCCTGTGCCGGCAGATTGCTTCCTCGCACTTCTTCCTCCTATAATCATAATTATGTCTAGCTCCTCGCAATGACGTGCTTTTTAATCCGGCATCTCTTCTTCCAGATCCGCAATCAATTCATCGCTCAGTACCCCTCGTGAAATTTCCCTTACAGGGCCGGTCATGCGGATTGAAAAATCCCTGTCGATCTGAATTTTTAATTCGCCGCCTTCCATATGCATCGTCAGGTCACCTTTTACAAGTCCCAGCTTTACAAGAACACTGGAGCAACCGCAGGATGAGCTTCCTGATGCTAATGTGTGTCCTGCACCCCGCTCCCAGATCAGCATTTCCGCATGATGGTCGGATAACGGCCTTGCAAACTGCACATTGATCCGGTTGGGAAACATCGGGTGATTCTCCAGCAGCGGTCCGTATTTTTTTACTATATCCAGGTCAAGCTTATCAGTAACCACAACACAATGGGGATTACCAACGGAAACACAATTCACTGTGAATTCCCTGTCACCTGCCATGATCTTCTGGCCTAAAAATTCAGGCAGGTCGGAATTAACCGGAATTTCGCGCGATTTAAAAATAGCTTTCCCCATATCCACCTTTATCAGCATCGCCTTTCCGGCCTCCTCTTCAACAATCTCCGCATACACAATATCCTTAAGGGTTTCAACTGAAAACTGCCTTGAATTGGCAAACCCGTAATCGTACACGTATTTACAGAATATGCGAAGTCCGTTTCCGCTTTTTTCAGCCTCGGATCCGTCGGGATTAAACACCCTGAATCCAAAGTCGGCTTTCGTTGACGGCACTTTCATAACGATTCCATCGGAACCGATGCCGAAATGGATATTGCATATCCGTTTAATAGCCCGGGGAGTAAGCTTAAAATCAATGTTTGAACTGTCGAGTACGACGTATTCATTTCCCAGGCCGTGAATTTTTACAAAACTGTTTTTCTCCATTATGCGAAATGTATTTTGAAGCAGATTGTTGAATATATTTGAAGCAAAAATAGAAAAATGGCGCTAGTTAACGAAAACTATTTGAAACTGCAGGCGGGATACCTGTTTCCCGAAATCGGCCGGAGAGTAAGGGAATTTCAGAAAATGCACCCCGAAGCCGATGTGATAAAAATGGGCATCGGTGATGTTACACTGCCCCTTACACCCAGCGTAATTAAAGCTTTTCATGAAGGCGTGGATGAAATGGCAAAAGCCGAAACCTTCAAAGGATACGGGCCGGAACAGGGTTATGATTTTCTACGTGAAGCCATTGCTAAAACAGAATACCAGTCGCGCGGCGCAGACATTCATGCCGATGAAATATTCATTTCAGACGGATCAAAATGCGACACTGGAAATATACTCGACATTTTCGGGCTTGATAATATTATTGCCGTTCAGGATCCGGTTTACCCGGTTTACGTGGATACAAGCGTGATGGAAGGAAGAACGGGCGAATATTTGCAGAACGGCTATTATAAGGGACTGGTTTACCTGCCATGCACAGCTGAAAACCATTTTATGCCGGAGTTGCCCAAAGGCAGGGTTGACGTGATTTTCCTGTGTTACCCGAATAATCCGACCGGGACAACCGCTTCAAAGCAGGAACTGAAAAAGTGGGTGGATTATGCCCGTGAAAACCGCAGTGTTATTTTATTCGATGCAGCCTATGAAGCTTATATCGCTGATGCAGATATTCCGCATTCTATATTTGAAATCGAAGGCGCAAAAGAAGTGGCGATCGAATTCAGGAGTCTGTCGAAAACAGCTGGTTTTACAGGTACCCGCTGTGCTTACACTGTAATACCCAAAGATCTGATAGCCTACACGGCATCCGGAGAAAAGAAACCACTGTACCCGCTTTGGTTCAGAAGGCATACGACCAAATTCAATGGAGTTTCTTACCCGGTTCAAAGAGCCGCTGCTGCTATTTACACTCCCGAAGGCAAAAAGGAGGTTAAGGAAACCATTGCCTATTACATGAATAATGCAAAAATCATCAGGGAAAGCCTTGCACAATTAGGGTTCACCGTGTACGGAGGAAAAAATTCACCCTATGTATGGGTGAATTCAGGACGGGGTATAAAATCATGGGACCTGTTTGACAAGCTGCTGAACGAAGCCAATGTGGTCGGTACTCCGGGTTCAGGCTTCGGACCTTCAGGTGAAGGGTATTTCAGGTTCTCTTCATTTGCCCGTCATGAAAATGTATTAAAGGCGATGGAGAGACTGAGAAACCTTAAATGGTAAACGACGATTCATCTCCGTTATCCTTTGTCAGTTCAAGGAATCCTTCAACAACAGGTTTGGCGACCGGCAGATCTTCGGGTTGAACATACACATCAATGGTTGAAGGATTTCCTGCAAAAAAGCCGGATGCCACTCCGGATGCAAATTCATCCCTTAACATGGGGATTACTCCAACCTTTTCAAGTTCGGTTTTTAACAGGGCTACATTGATTTCCGTTCCTGTGTAAACGTGGATCAAATCGGTTTTCTCGTTCATCATTTCACATATCTTTCGTAATGTAACAATGCTAAGGACTGATGGTTGAATGGATTCAAGCGAGAAACCAATTCCTCAAACTGTTGAACGCCTTTCCGGTTCTGTGTTTCCTAAATTATTGCCTTTCTGTTATTTAGATTAGTGGCATGTTTTTTATGCCTTCTCACTAAAAAGGCATAATGAAAACGATAAATGTAGACGAACAGCAGCCACAGGCACAGCAATTGCCGGGAGAAGAAAGTAAGATGCAACCGCAGCCGGTTTTTGAAAATACAGATGTGAAAAGTTGTCAGAAACTGGCCGGAAAAGTAGCGTTAGTAACCGGAGGCGACAGCGGTATAGGAAGGGCCGTGGCCGTTCTGTTTGCCAAGGAGGGCGCCGACGTGGCCATAGTATACCTGAATGAGCATGCCGACGCGGAAGAGACAAAAAAAAATGTTGAAAAGTTTGGCAGAAAATGTGTGACCCTGCCGGGTGATGTCTCTCATGAAGATTTCTGTAATACCGCTGTTGACCAGGTAATGGCCCAGTTCGGAAGGCTCGATGTATTAGTAAACAATGCGGCCACACAGGTTGAAAGCAACAGTCTGCTCGAGATCACAACCGAACAACTTACAAGGACTTTTGCAACGAATATCTTTTCCTATTTCTGGTTTACAAAAGCCGCTCTGCCCTATTTAAAAGAAGGCAGCTCGGTCATCAACACCACGTCAGTAACAGCTTACAGGGGTAGCGGTCACCTTATGGATTATGCGTCAACTAAAGGAGCTATTGTAGCCTTCACACGCAGCCTGGCTTCAAACCTTGCACAACAAAAAATAAGGGTAAATGCGGTGGCACCCGGACCTATTTGGACTCCGCTGATCGCAGCTTCATTCGAACCTGAAAAAGTGGCAAAATTCGGTGAAAATGTACCTCTCGGGCGTGCAGGTCAGCCGGCCGAAATAGCTCCGAGTTACTTATTCCTGGCCTCGGAGGATTCTTCGTATATGACGGGACAGGTTCTGCATCCTAACGGTGGAGAAATCATCAATGGATGATAACTATTTTAGAAGCATATTGTTTTAAAATTATAAACCGTTAAAATTAACGTTATGGCAAGGACAAATGCAGTTGCAATAGAAATACAGAAATTCCTTAAAGGAATGAAATACCCGGCTGGTAAAAACGACCTGATTAAACAGGCGAAACAAAATAAAGCCGATAAAGAAGTGATTTCAAGATTGGAAGAACTAAAGGTCGAAAAATTCAAAACCCCCGCCGATGTAAGTAAGGCGATAGGAGAATAGTTTTTTGTTTGAGGTTTGATGTTTGATGTTTGTTTGCGTCAACGTCAAATCTCAAACCTCAAACTCTTCAAACTTCAAACTGTGCTAGGCGAAGTCTGTGACTTCGTCTATACGTAATTGACAGTTAATTAAAAAATTAATAAGGTTCCGTTCAGACGAAGTTGGAAACTTCGCCTAGCATTTTCGTGAAAAGATTAAAAATCAAACTTCTTCCTGTTCACAGGAATCCTTACATCCCGGATTCCTCTTTTTAGCTGTACGATAACATCGTTAGTATTCCTCAGTAACACTTCCTCATTTTTAAGCCTGTGCAGGTAGCTGAGAATATCCCTTTTCCTGGCTGGCGTAAGAAGGTTAAAGTTTTCTTCTAATCCGTTCTGCTGAAGATAATCCGCCAACACCGGGTGCATCGGGTATTCCTGCTTTTTTACAATTTCTGTATCCTGTTCGATTTCAAAATGGGCAACACTACCAACCGCCGTCTTTCCGCCCTTCATCATGATAAGATTCACGAACAACCTGTAGGGAGCGCCTTTAACCGGCACAAGCGATTTCCTGAAATCAAAGCCGTTGATTTTGCCTTTAATCCGGATATAGCCCTTTTCTTTTGGCATCCTGGCTGTAATCTCGTCAGGCACGTCAACACACCAGTTTACATCTACTTTGTATATTTCCGCACTGAATCTAATCATTGAACCGTTAAATAACCTCAAACATCAAATTTCAAACCTCAAACTTCAAACCTCAAACCATCCAAAATGCCAAACATGATCCGGTTGTTTGCTTTTATTTGATGCATCCCTGACCGTATCTCATTTTCACTCTGAACAAATTTGCCGGGAATGAGTTCATGTCTGCCGTTTTCCAGCATGGCCGACAGGCTTTCCTCTGTCACTTCAAAGTGGAATTGTATTCCAATAACCCTTTTACCAAATATGAAAAGTTGGTTATTGCAACCCTCCGAAAACACCAGGTTCCGGGCTTTTCCGGGCAGATCGAATGTATCTCCATGCCAGTGGAAAACCGGTGTTTCATGCGGCATATCGCTCAATAAGGATTCACGAATGCCTTCATCGTTCAGTTTCACATTAAACCAGCCAATCTCCTTTTCTTTATTGGGATATACTTTTGCACCCAGGCATTCGGCTATCATCTGGGCACCCAGGCAAATACCAAGCACTATTTTTCCTGCGCCAATTGCTTCATTTATGAATGATTTTTCTCCGGTAAGCCATGGGTATTGTGCTTCATCATAAACTCCCATTGGTCCGCCCATAATGATGAGCCAGTCGAAATCATCTATACCGGGTAAAGTCTCGTTCATATAAAACCTCGTCCTGCTTACCGTCAGGTCATTCACCCTGCACCAATCCCTTATACAGCCTTCTTCTTCGAAAGCGACATGCTGGAGTATATGTATTTTCATTAATCTGAGTTACGTAGTTTCAAATTGTTCCAAATTGTTCCAAATTGTTCCAAATTGTTCCAAATTGTTCCAAATTGTTTCATATTGTTTCATATTGTTCATGCTGAATTATAATAAATTGAAACAACCTTGAAACAACCTTTAAACAACCTTTAAACAACCTTTAAACAAAAATTCAGGCGATCGGATCCCCGCAAAAGCTCCTCCGCTTGCAGGTTTTGCAGAACTTACCCATCCATACGGCATCAAACTGGTTCATGATGGCCTCCACAAAATCCGGATCGGTAGTTACAAATCCCGATTCGAAATTCCGTGTTCCGGAACCCTTCATTCCCAATCCTGCACCAGTAAGATTTGCAGAACCGCAATATGCAAATCTGCCGTCAATAATAATCTGTTTGAAATGAACCCGGGGACATAACTGCCTTTCCATGTTGTCCCAGAGCCTGGGGAACACGTCAAAACTTTTCCTGAAAGCCGGCCCCGGCTCTTTGGCATGCAATAACCGGATGGCTACTTTCCTTTTGAGAAGATGGTCAAGCACGTGAAGAAACGACTTTACCGATCCTTTGAAATGCACATGAAGATCTTTGATATCTGCCGTCCCGATCCACACAAATGACGACGCCTCCTGCACCGGTTCAATAACCAGCTTGTAAAGCTTTTCATTTGTAATAAAGCGCGTTGTCATTTCATTGACCCCGGCCTGAAGGCCGGGTCTATTTAACCTTTACCAGGTTCACCAAAAATACATCATTCTCCCTCACCGGAATCTCACGTGAAAATTTTCCATCGGCTCCGATTGTTATCAACTCTGTTACAACAGGACCCCCGTCGTTTTGTTTTTTAATGTAATTTACCTGGACTTTTGAAAGCTGTGAGGGCCTGTCCAACAAGTAATAGCTTGTATAGGCATCGTTTACTTTATACCCCGTCTGGTATAATTCAAGCATATATGAACCGGCCGGTACGTTAGCAATTTCTACTTTTACATTTCCTTTTGATTTGGCAGGCAGATCACGAATATAAAAATCCTGGTTATTCGTTGAATCCGGCAGTGTATAAGTATAATCCCAGAAAAGCAGCTGGACATTACCGCCTTGATCACGCGTAGCCCAGGATGCCGAATCAGCATTTACAAGCTCTGTATTGCCCAGTTTATTCATGTAAGCATAGGCATAAAAGGCAGGTTTTTTGATTCCCTGGTAATTCACCAGTCCAAACCCTCCGTGGAAAGGGGTGAAACGTGGACCCGGCTCCTCAAAGATATCGGTAAATACCCAGTACGACATGGAATTGGGCGCATCACCAACCTGCTTCAGTTTTTGCAGAATATACGGCGCCTCATGATAGCTGTCATGTATCGGATCAGCAGGGGTATACGATGAACTCCATTCGGTATAATGCAGCTCCAGCGATGGCATCGTCGAATGAGCAATCTGGCTTCTGGATCTCAGGACATCACCACTGACACTCATTGGATTTTTATCAAGAACGGTTCCTGTCGAGCCGTATTCATCTAGGTAACCTTGTCTGACGCCATATGCATGGGTACTGATAAAATCAAGGGGCAGGTTATTTTTTCTGCAAAATTCAATTGTTTCAGGTACCCAGCCAGCACCAGCCGTGGCAGGTCCGCCTACCCTGTAATCCTTGTTCACGCTCTTGATTGCCTGAACCGTATACTGGTACAGTTTAAAATATTCAGCCTGCGTGCTCGACCAGAAGCCAGGAGAAAGGTTGGGTTCATTCCAGACTTCGAAATACCATGTTTTCACTTCATCCGCACCATAACGTTCGGTATAATGCTGTGTAAGAGCTTTGATCAGGCCGGCCCACTGATCGTAATCCTTTGGTGGAGTCACATTCCCTTTCCACCAGAAAATGGTTTCTTTTCCGCTTGCCAGTGCCGACGGCATAAAACCAAGTTCCACGAACGGTTTCATGCCTATGCTTAAGATATAATCGTAGAGCACGTCTATGTATTGGAAATTATAAACGGGCTTCCCCTGGCGGTCGTAGGAGAATACTCCCATGTCATCGGAAAGCAGGCCGTGCATGCGGATAAACTTGAAATCGCAAACTTTTTTCACTTCGGCAAGCTGTTGCTGCCAGTCGGCCCTTAAGCCTTCATTTGCCCGTCCCGCACCGATGCATTCCTTGAACATGGTACTCATAGGACCTTTCACCTGGTTGAAATCAACACTGATAATCTTCTGAGGAACCGGTGCAACTGGTTTGCGTTTTTGTGCATTTACTGAAATGGTCATGCTTACCAGCATGATAAAGAGGAAAATAATTTTCATGATTAACTATATTTTTCAGGGATAAATATAACTACGAATGAACAATTTCAAACAACATGAAACCATATGAAAAGAATTCAAACCAATTCAACGGTTCGATTTAACGCACAGACGCAATATATTGCGTCTCTACTAATCCCACACGTATCTCCAGGTCCCGTCAGGTTGTCTCCTCCACACCGTATGAAACACCCCTTTAAACACGGATGTATCTCCTGAGTCGCTTACCACAACCCATTTGTATTTGCCGTAGGTGTATGCCAGGGTTCCGTCACCTGAGGTTTCAATAAAATCGGGAGTCCATGATACGCTTGCGTTGCCCTGGTTCCTGGCTTTGTAGTATTGCCGGATATTTTCTTTTCCTTTAATCACTGTATCGTTGGCCCGCTTGATCACAGCGCTGTCATCGGCATAATACCAGAAAGCCTCTTCAATGCTTTTTTCAGCCGTCATTTTTTCAAAGGCTTTTTCGGTGTTATAAACCTGTGTTTTTAATTCTTCAACACCCGGTTTTTGATTGCATGAAGCCAAAATCAATATGGCAGCAGCAGAATAAAGGATTGATTTCATATGTTGAGTAGTCATTTTTAACGTGTGAAACCGGGCAATGGACGCATCTGAACTGTTTCAAACCTCAAACCTCAAACAATTACGGTTCCCACAGTTCAATCTTATTTCCTTCCGGATCAAGGATGTGAACGAACTTCCCGTATTCGTAGGATTGAATGGAGTCGAGGACAGTCACCTCTTCCTTTTTTAGATCTTCGACGAGAGATTCTATGTTTTCGACCCTGAAATTGATCATAAAGTCCTTCCCCGATGGCTCAAAGTAATTGGTATCGGCAGGGAACGGACTCCAGAGAGTATACCCGCCTTTATCCTGTGGCCATTCAAACATGGTCCCGAACGATTCCATATTGAAACCAAGATGGATTTTATACCATTCTTTAAGTTTTTCAGGATCTTTGCATTTAAAGAAAATGCCGCCAATTCCAATCACTCGTTTCATAAAAGATTTTTAGCATTAAACAAGTTTAGAACTCTTGTTGCTTCAGCATGTCCCTCGATCGTTCACATGAAACAATCTGAAACAACATCAAACATTAAACTTCATGGTTCGACGGGCTCACCAACCGAATGGTTCGGCAGGCTCACCAACCGTCAATTCCCCTGCTTTTCCCGGATTGTCTGTCTTGTCAGTTTCCCCCACGGTTTAATCACATCGTCAGTCCATTTTCCCTCAGCAGAGGCACGGGGAATCAACATGGAGCAGCTTTCGTTTTTATCGGAAACCGACCATGCGACCCAGCTGATCTTGCGACTTTCCATCCAGTCGATATAGGCTTTCCATTCTTTTTCATCGATGGGTCCGTCGCCTGATGCTTCCATACCTGCGCATTCCGAAACAAAAATGGGTATGCCTTTTTTCATGGCATCGTCGGTTCTGTCGCGAAGCCATTGCTTATGTGTGCCGGCATAAAAGTGCATGGTGTACATCAGGTTAGTTCTGCCTGTGATGGGGTCAGCAGCTACTTCATGAATATCCTGGTCCCAGTGCGGTGAACCTACCAGGATGATATTGTCTTTATCGATGGTACGGATGGCGTCAATGACCTTTTCCGAATATTCTTTCACTTCTTTCCAGGTATAATAATCGGGCTCATTCCATATTTCATAGATAATATTCGGGTATTCGCCGTATTGGTGGGCCATTTGCTGGAAGAATTTCACCGCTTCTTCGGTATGTATTTTATGGCTGTGAAAATCGATGAGAACATAGACACCTTTTTTAATAGCGCCTTTGATCACGTTGTTCATGCATTGCAAGGCAAATTCAGGGTTTTCGAGGTAGTTGTCCTCAATGGCAACACCCATGGATGCTCTTACCACATTGCATTTCCAGTCGTCAGCCAGCCAGGCTACAGCCTTCTCATTATAGAACCGGGGCCACAGGTTATGCCATCCGAAACTGGCTCCCCGGAGCATTACCGGACTTCCCTTTTCATTCACGAGTTGAACGCCTGAAACAGAAAGTTTTCCATTCATAGCTACCGGAGATCCTTTGGGAGCAGCGGCATTTGATGTAATTGCAGTGAAGAAAAGTGATATAGCAAAAAGAAAAGTAAAAAGTGGTTTCATGGCAGATCGCTTTAGTGTAGTGTGAAAATACGAATTATTTTTGACCGCCCGGATGACGCTATTGCCTCTGTTACCATAATAGATTAAAGCCCGGCTTTATGGTTTCTTACAAACTTTATCAATATATTCTGCCGCTTTGGAATATGATTTCTGAAGGGCAATATTCCAGTCGACACAGGCATTTTCTTTGTCGTTCATCTTATATTTAGCGGCTCCCCTGTAAAAATACGAAGCACCATTCTCCGGTTCCAACTTAATAGCCGAATCATAGTTCTCAATAACCTTCGGATAATTCTGCAACTTATTATAAAGTCCCGCCCGGGCTCTGTAAAACTTAACATCATCGGAATATATTTCAACAGCCTTATTATAGTTGGAAAGAGCCAATTCCAAATTATTTAATTTTTCATAACACATTCCCATCAAAAAAGGATATTCAGCTTCGTCCGGAAGGGCATCAAAGCAGTGTTTGAAATCTTTTATGGCGAGCTCGAATTGGCCCATATTATAATAAGCATTTCCCCGTCGGTAAAAGTAAATCGTATTTCCAGAGTTTATTTGAATTGATTTATTGAATAGCGCAATGGCCTCATTATACTGGCCTTTTTCAAAAAATTCCATACCGGAATTATACAAATCAATATCATAATATGCATTTTGGCCAAAAATCAATGCTGCTCTTAGTATAAGCATTGTTAACGTGAATAACGCAGATTTCATTTGGAGTAACCCTTAATCTAAAAGTTTATATCGTACAAATCCTTCCTGGACGGCCAATGTATCGTTCTCCGAAAGGTAATCCCCAGTATTTTTATTAAAAAAATTGTTCCAGATATGGCTACTGATATACCTGCTCTGAGATATATGTTTGACAAGATAGAATCTAAAAACAGGAAATTCGAGTGAATAGGCATCGCCTTTAGCCACATAGGAATCACACAATCGAACCCAGCCGGCATAGAGACTATATTTTGTATACTCAATAGATGGCTTATACATCCCGACGTTCCGATAGAAATCAATTGTATTTTCATTAATCATTTCAGATGAATACACAAGAGTGTCTCTCATTGGAAAGAGAATAACATCATCATGCTTATCTTCAGCTCTATTCCACAACAGATCATTCTGATAATCCGCATATGATAAATCACTCCATCTTTTATATTTTGAAAACCTGACGGAATCACTTGACCAAAATATAATGGTGTCTCTGCCATTGATAGCGGTATCAATATTCAAAATATTTTCCGGAATCTTTCTTACAAAACTGTTAATTACAAAGGTGTCAACTATCTGGTTTGACCCTGTATATAATTTTAGTTCACCTGCGAGTTTTACCTCATACAAAACATAAGTTAAAGGATATTGAATCGTATCACTACTTTTTTCACAACCATAAATAAGTATAAGCACTGCCAAAAAAAGAAGGATTTTGTTCATGATCTTAAAAGTTTTACTATAATCGATTTAACCATTCATCCAATCAGGGGGACTTTACCTACGTATAGCCGCTAAATCAAATCTAATAAAAATACACGGATGCACGAGCTTAAGACAAATTAAAATTTAAAACGAATTCACTATTTGCTGAAAGCGGTGCTTTCAGAGGGTGTGCCTAAATCCCGTTTTTAATCCCCCACACCACCTTTTCAAAAAGCGCATCCTTTGCCTGGAAGTTTTCTTTTGGAATTAGCACTTCAATGTCCGGTCGGATGCCTTTCCCTTCAATCAATTGTCCTTCCATTGTATAGACCTGCCATGAGGGAATATAAACCACTACGCCATTTGATAAGGTATAGGGTACTGGATTACCGGAACTTCCATAGGATGTTGTTCCCATAATTTTTACATCAGGTACCTGTTTCATCATCAACAGGAAGGATTCACAACTGCTCATAACACCAGGTCCGGTTAAAAGAATAATTTTACCATTATAATTAAGTTTATTCATGCCTGGTACCAGCCACTTTACAAAATCATCATCAAACTTTTTTGAATTCTCATTAAAGATCCTGACTTTTTCATATGCCACTGAATCTTTTATAAATAAACCAGCAAATTGCCTTGCAAACTCTTCATTTCCGCCATTGTTTTCCCTTACATCAATGATCAGGTTAGGATATTTCAATACTTTACCTAAAACCTCTGACAATGAGATCATCGGGATAGCTGAATTAGGCCAGGTATAAAAACTCAGGGTTTTTAAATCTGCATCCCATGAGCGAAAAGTTATATAACCGATACTGTCAATAGATCCGGCAACGCAATTCCATGTTTTGGTGTAATACATGTTATGCAACCGTTCAAATAATTTATTAAAGTTGGAATATTGGTCAATTATTTCCGGTAAAAATGTAAAATATTTCTGGTCTTCAAATTCAACCCACAAATGTGGATCTTCGGCGTTTTTTAATAGGTTTAGTAATTTCAATCCGAATTCGGCGCGCGATTCAGAATTAATTAGTTCGGAGCGGTTTAATTTCAGCAAATCATTCCAGTTTATCCCTTTTAATGAGGAATAGGAGTATTTTAAGGGAAATATTTTTATAAAATCATCATATGCCTTTTGATTCAGGGTGGTAAAGGATATACTTCTTGTCTGAAAATGCAATTCAGTCGGGTTAAGCGGGATACCCTGTGTGTTTCTGAAGTTTTGAAATTTCTGCGAGTTAAAAAGAAGAGAGTATGTTTTGCCAGGGTAAAGCCTGACTGGTATTGAAATCACCCTTTTATTAATCCATTTCGGCTGGCCGGTAATCAAAGGCATATTTAAACGGTCAGGCACCGAATAGGACTCGCCCATATCCTGGTTAAACTCGACAATGATTTCAGTTAATGCCGGATCCACGTTGCAATCTGCAAATTCGGGTGTTGTCTTTACTATTTTCGGCGTTGTTGAATTGTTCTGGGCAATAGCATATGTCGCAAATAAACCGCAGAACAGGAGGGTTAAAATTGGTTTCTGCATTAGGAAAGGTTTTAGTCATTGGGTAATGGGTGCAATAAAAATAATTAAAAACCGGGTTAAATAAAAGATAAATAATTGAAAATTCAGGTCATATGAGTTGCCGCTGACTATAGTCAACGGGTTTCGCAAACAAAATCCTATTTATTCCGCAAAGTATGAGTCCTGTTGACTTCAGTCAACAGCGAATAAGCGCCAGTATGGAAAATGAGGTTTCTCGCTTCGCTCGAAATGACAATTGGTAATATTGGGAATGGGGTGCGAGGGGGCGGCTCCGCCGCCCCCTCGCACCCCATTGTTTACCAAACACAGTCTGTCATTCCGACTGAAAGGAGGAATCTGATTATTAACCATCTCCTGCCCTCATCCTCTCCATTCCCTCTTCCACACTAACCACAAAATTTACCCTCCTGAACTTATTGCTTTCCCGGATAAAGTCCTGTAAGGCTTTACTTTTGTATTTGGTGAAATCGCCAACAATGGCCAGGGAGGCGCGGTAGTTGGAGAATTTCTGGAGAATTTCGCCGGCCATGCCGGTTTTCAGATCGAAGAAGGAAGGATCGAGGTGTTCCTCTTTCACAATTATGTTGTCGCAATCCTGGTAACGCGCTTCAGCCATCATGTCGAGGGCATCCTGGACTTCGTGAATGACAATGCCGGTGGCTTGCACGATAGCCACTCGAGTTCCATTACGCTCGGTAAAAGTAAATTCCATGTTGAGAACTATTTTAGGTGTAATTTATATTTCTGATCATATCATGACGCAGTGTCCAGGTTTCGCAATTTCTTGATCATTATAACACCTCGTCCAACTGCTATCAATTTTTTATTATCAGGAGTTTTAGCAATGGATATCAAATCGGCGTTCTCATGTTTATAATCCCATGACCAGGTAATCCCTCCGTTTGTTGTTTTCAGAATACCATAGTAACCTATACCATATCCTTCATTTTCTGAAACAAATACCATGTCATACAAATGTGTAGGAACACTGTCACTTCGCATAGTCCAGGTACTTCCTCCATTCCAGGTATAATATAGCTCACGGTTACAATTGGTCATATAAGCAGTATCTTTGTTGAGGAAATACATGGTGATTATTTCGAAATCAGCAATTTCAGGCCTTTCGGACAGGTTTTGCCAACTGTTCCCCTGATTTTCCGTTTTATATAGTTCACCGTAGGAAAAATCATCGTTTGTATAACCACCGTAGGAGTATCCTATACTATCTGAGACGAATTGCAACCTAATGGCACTTCCCAGGTCACAGATATAATACCAGTTTCTTCCTCCGTCGGTTGTTTTATAAATATAGCCACATGTAGAAACTAATCCGTTATCTGAATCAAAAAAATGAATTCCGGTGAGGGAAGGACCAAAAACGTCTTCACCAGCCAGTTCAGTAAATGAGCTTCCCCCATTGCTAAACTTATAAATAGAATTTATTCCAATAAAAAACGTATTATCATTCAATACAAATACATTTGCCAGGCAAGCTTCTCCTTTTTTATGCGTTTCCCAGGTTAATCCTCCATTTTTTGTGACAAATATGGCTCCCCAACAACCACAAGCAACACCGAAATCATTGGAATAAAATTCAACGCTTGACAGACTTGCATAAGGAAAAACCTGAAATCTTTCCCATTGGGGAACAGGTTCAGGATTGGTATTTTCATCGTTATCACAACCTGTAAATTGTACTAAAAGAAAAACCAAAAACAGAAACGCTACGTAGGGTTTCATTTTCGGGTAGTTTAAGTTAGTGGAATTAATAAAAACGGTTTATGTCATTTCAAATTTAGCAATTATTTCTTCTCGCTCTTCGCTATGGAAAGCAGTTCATTCATAAGCCCCATCTGGGCTTTTTGCATTTCCAACAGCTCCTGTTGTTGATCGGTGATGAAATGATCAACTTTTTCATGCAATGTTCTTATTTCTAATTCCGATTTAAGATTGATCATATAGTCTTTTTTCGATCTTTCTCTGTCCTTTTCTTCCTGCCTGTTCTGACTCATCATAATTACCGGCGCCTGTAAAGATGCGAGGCACGACAATATGAGGT
The DNA here is from genome assembly GCA_035299085.1 of Bacteroidales bacterium. Classification (NCBI taxonomy): domain Bacteria; kingdom Pseudomonadati; phylum Bacteroidota; class Bacteroidia; order Bacteroidales; species Bacteroidales bacterium. The sequence continues at coordinate 39,416 of DATGXG010000049.1, forward strand.
TAAGCAGGATGAAAGGATACGGGTCAAATCCCTTATTTAAAAGCCAGAAAATATTAGTGGTTATCCAAAGGAAAATGAACACGCCGAACGAGATGATAAACTTCCAGCTGCCGCCAAATGAAGCTACCTTATCGGCAATTTTTTGTCCGGTTGTTAAATTGACAACCTCGTCCCCGTCAAGTTTATCGGTTAAGGTAGTATTACCTGCCAGTGAGGTCAGCACCGTCTTTTCGGACTCGGATAACTCACCGATTTCCCCGGTTAAATAATCAGATAGGGCTTTCTTCCGGTAGTGATTTAATTCACTTGCCGATAAAAAACTGTCATGTGAAAATTGGGGATTATCTTTCTGAATTAAATCGAGGATTGAGTGCCGGATGGTTCTTGCTGAAATTCTTTCTGAAACCGGGAATTCCTTATTCGACAGGTTACTAAAAAAAGTTTTCATATAATTATATTGCTGTTTATAATTGAATTCAAATGGTATGTTAAAGTGAAGTTACAACTTATAAACCCGGTTTTAGCGTCCCTGCCTTATATATTCTTTTATTCGTGTAACAACCGGATCTGAAAAACTAAAGTAATCAACTGAAGATAACCCGATTTTAATTGATGGTTCAATATATATCCTGTTATCCCATGGCCATGAATCCTGCCAGAAATATTTTGAAACCAGCAAAAAGTTATTGCTGTTGGGTAATATTGAGAAATCAGGATCTGCGAAGTGATTCGGTCCTGCACCTGCTGCTTCTCCCACAATAATTGGATTACAATGAAATTCAATCCATGCTGTAAAATCCACAGCAGCACTGAAAGTCTTTTTCCCTGTTACCAAAAACAAATGTCCTGCCTGGTTTATTTTGTCGTGTTTAATGATCTCATGTAACAAAGGATTAAGAATTGAATTGGTTCCCCCAAAATTATTTCTGAGGTCAATTACCAGGCAATCCGCATCGGCAGAATCAATAGTTTTCCAAAGCCGGGTATTAAATGCATGGAATTCCTCTCTCTCATCATTTTCACAGGAATTAAAGGCAAAGTAGATTGTTTTTCCATTTAATTTAAACCAATAAGGTTTGTTATAATTTTTCAGATAATCCGGTAACAAAGAGTCTGACTGTAAGATATTCGAATAGTTAGCTGCCGGTACGCCATAATCCTTCCAGAACCAGCTCAAATCCTGTCCGCTTTCAAATTCAACGGGTAAAACTGATAATTTCTGAACAATATTGTCCTTTTTAAGGGCTATCATCAAGGTATCATTTTCTGATCCGGTAATATGAAGCCCCGAAAGTACCGAAGTCATTGTCATAAACATCGGAACAAAGTATTCCTTTCCATTGATGTTATCGCCCGGTGAAATTCCTGTTATTTTTTCAAACACTAGCCCTATCGGCTGACTATTCATGGTAATTACTTCAGCGCCGATATATTCTGAAAGTTCAATTGAAGTTACAGTGATAAAATATCCGTCATCGAATTTTTCAATTCTCAAAGGGTACCATTTCTTCGTAAGATTTTTCCCGTGTAATCGGGTATGTCCGTCATTTATTACGGCAATGATTTTAAATATTTCGATCAGGATTTCATTATCTGAAAGCAGCGGAATCTTTTCCTTTAATTTCGTTGATTTCTCATATATAACATTGCGGTAATCATTCTTACATAAACCAGGATGTACACTGTCAATTCTATGAATAATATAATCCAGATCTTCTGTCCACTGCTTATCTGATAATTCCCGTTGCGCGAATACCAGATGTGTAACAAACAGCAAAAAGAATATAGCCGAACTTTTTAACATGGATGTATTTTATACTAAGACGATTGAATGTGCGAAAGATAACCAGGCTGCTTTGGTTGATTTTTAAAATGGTATCTTTACGTGCAATGAAGTGCATCCGTTTATCGTTTTATATTCTATTATCATCAATACTTTCGTATGCTTTCAGTTTACCGCAACCTGCTTGTTTTTCTTCTGCTTGTATCTTTTGCCTTCACATGCAGCAAGGAAAAGGATGAACAACCGCAAACGCCCACTGAACAAACTCCGGTCGGAGAATTGCAGGTTTTTCCTGCGAACAATCCCTGGAACAAGGATATCTCACAGGAACCGATCGATCCGAATTCAGATAACCTTATTGCTTCTATCGGAAATGATGTTCACCTGCATCCTGATCTCGGAACAGTGTGGGAAGGCTCTCCCATTGGTATACCATTCAATGTGGTTGGAGATAATCAAACCCTGTCCAATGTATCCTTTCGATACGCTTCGGAAAGCGATCCCGGTCCCTACCCCATCCCTGCCAATCCGCTGATTGAGGGTGGCTCTGACAGACACATGCTGATTGTGGATACCGTTAACAGGGTTTTATATGAATTATTCAATGCCACTCACGACAGCCATGGCTGGCATGCAGGATCCGGCGCTATATTTGACCTTACATCAAACGAGCTCAGGCCGGATTACTGGACATCCGCTGACGCAGCCGGTTTGCCGATATTTCCGGGACTTGTACGCTATGAGGAAGTGGTTGAAAAAGGTGAAATCAACCACGCCCTGCGGTTTACTGTTTCAAGAACTCGTAACGCTTTTGTCCACCCAGCCACTCATGGTGCAAGCGATTACAATAATGAAAATTACCCACCCATGGGAATGAGGGTACGGTTAAAAAGCAGTTTTGATATTTCCGGCTTCTCTCCTCATGTGCAGGTAATTTTACGTGCCCTCAAAAAATACGGCATGTTCGTAGCGGATAACGGCTCAAACTGGTATATCTCAGGTGCCCCTGATTCACGATGGGATGATGAGGAGTTGGGAGAGCTGAAAACGATTGAGGGAGGCAATTTTGAGGTGGTGAGAATGGGGGAAGTGGTGCCCATGCCTGATTGAATCGGGGTTTCACCCCGAACCCCACTTCTTTCTTTGTCCTGTCACAAAGAAAGAAGCAAAGAAAAGACCAGACAAAACGACTCCCCACGCGCTCTGCCGAAAGGCAGGAATTTCTAACAACCGGTCGCAAGCTCGTTTATAAGAAATTCCATGCCTTTCGTCATTCACAGCCGCGCCGGCTTCGCGTTTTGTCTCGGCCCGCCCGCGGTGCATTGATTATTGCTGTTTTTAGAATAAAAAGCATGAGATAGTGTTATTGACTATCCACTTCATTGAACATAGAATTAACGCCTGAAGACCGCTCCGTCCGCCTCTGAAAAAACGCGTTAAAAAAATTAATTCACGAAGCGTTAAAAAAGAAAAGCTGTCTGATCCCGATTTAGAATCTGTAGAATTTCAGGACACTGAAATTCACAGAATTCTTGATCGGGAGAGTTCTTTTCTTTTAGCGAAGTGAATTAATTTTTAGCGATTTTTTCAGCAGCGGCGGCATTTTTTGGTCACTTTTTTTTGCTGCAGAAAAAAAGTGACTCAGGGTTCGGGGCGGATAGCC
>DATGXG010000050.1 GCA_035299085.1 Bacteroidales bacterium
AAGAATCAAAAATAATGGTGAAGGCTTCGTTGCCACCTGAAATTTCGTCGCGCTTTTTGGAGGTTACCAGCATGTTGGATGCGTCTGAATCAAACAGCCTTGCCCCCACATAAATATACGTGTTGTCATAACCAATCATCACCTCGCTGATTTCTGTGGGTTGGTTACCGAATACAGGCGTATGCATTACCATGGGTAAAGGCTGTAAATTCTGCCAGCAGGCATCATCTACCACCCCGTCAAATTTAAACTCACCCTGTATCTTCTGAATGGTGAGAATCTCCTGGGGAAAAGCACAAGTCAATGAACCGATGCTTATCATTAACGATAAAATTATTCTGTAATGTAGTGGTCTCATTTTATGATAGTTTTAATTCAAATACTGTCATAAAATTACCCGTGAAACTGCATGAAAACTTTTATATCTATGCGAGACTGCTAAAATGGTGAGTGAAATGACGTTTTGGGGTAGTGATTTTATTTATTGATACGCAGATCATTAAGCCGTCCAAAAAATTTTTTACGGGGACACCGTTCTGCGAAACGGGGAAAGAACAGGCTTATTTGGTAAAGCCTGTAACTGCACCGATCCATGTGATCAATCCTTCGGGATCATCATCAGCGCAATGGCCCCCATCCCAGAATAGCAGGGCATTCACAACCTTGCCCATGTTTTCAAGACTTGTGGCAAGGTTTATCATAACAGTCTGTGAGGTATGGTTGTCACTTGTTCCGTTCCTGAGCCACCACATTCGGGCGCAATCCCTGTTGTTTTGCCTGATAAAGTACATGGCATTCATCATGTTCACAATGGTTTTCAGTTCGCTGTCAATCTCAGCATTCCTGTCCCCGGTTGATTGCCTGAGGCTAAAACTGGTAAAGTGCCTGGCGGCAGTGGTGGCATTGCCGAACAATTCGGGCTCGGGTTGCTTCATGCTGAAATCGTCAAAGGCCGGAAGGCCTTTCATCCTGCCTACATGACTTACATAGTCGGCAAATGTAAATGCAGCCCCCTGATCGTTCCATTTTATCCAAGTATTATTGGCCAGGTATGTTTTGCGGGCATCATCCGACAATCCTTTTAAATAGCTGTTCGCGGAGGGTACCAGGTAAAACCGGAGCAGATACTGGTCATAGTTGTCTGCGGAGAGGATTCCAAAGTTATTTCTACCCTTACTATTCAGAGATTGCTGATACTCCGCAAAGGATGCTTTCAACTCTTCGGAAAGCCTCTGGTCAACCAGCCCGGATCGAGTCGGTAAGGTCCCGAACATCCACTCATAAGCACCGTCGGCGTGTTCCAGGTCGGTAATAGGACTGTAGCAGGCACTCGCAAAAATATGATCAGGTTCATCGGCAGCGCCAATTTCTTTCAGATATGTTTCAAACAAAGGGTTGTTGCCTGAAGCGCCCAGAAGTGCAGATAATGCCCCGCCTGCACTGCAACCTGCCGAAACAATCCTGTCAGTGTTGCCGGGTAACACGCCTTTGTTGTGGCGGATGTACCGTACCGCTGCTTTCAGGTCGACTATTGCAGCAGGTGCCTTACCATAATAGGTGCCGTCCGCAGCCATGTTATCCCGCCCGCGGCATCCGGGAGATACTATTACATACCCTGCAGCCAGGGCCAGGTCGGGTCTGCTGCTGATATCAGCGGAATTTCGCATAGCCCGGCCAGGGCCATCTCCGGCGTTTTTAACTGACATATAACCTCCTACACCAATGTCAAAGAAAATCGGTGCATTTGCGGCATCAATGGCCTTACCGTCAATCTCAACGGGAACACTGACATTAAGGCTCTGATAATCTTTGTCGACCGGATTGGCCACATAGGGGATATGCCTGAATGCATGGTAAACCACTTTCTTTTCGCCACCGGATGTCCTCACCATTTTGGTTTCCACCACAAAATTATCCCGGGGAAAAGCCAGTGGATCGCTGGCCTGGCCTTGTGCAATACAAGCCCGGGTGGCGCACACGACTATGAGTGACAATGAAATCAACATTCTATTCATATTGCCAATCGTTTTAGATTTATAATTCCCCTGCAAACCATTTTTTAAAATCAGGGACACGGGCTTTGCTGATCAGTATTTTTTCCGGTACGGTTACCTTCAGGTTTACTGAAAGCCTGCTGTTAAACCAGAAATCAATATCTTTCACGGCATTCCGTGCAATAACATATTGCCTGTTGGCCCTGAAAAAATCATCGGGATTCAGCATACCGCACAGTTCATCGAGTGTATGTTCAAATGTGAATGTTTTGTCTTCATGGGTCTTTGCCTTTACCAAACCCGCTTCAATATAAAAGCAGGCCAGATCTGATGTATTAACAGGGATAAGTTTGTCTCCTTTTACCGGAACCAAAAAATGAGTTTTAAATGTCGAAGCCTTTTTGAAAGAAGCGATGATGTTCCGGATGTCGGCCTGGTATTTATTCGAACCCGAAAGACCCTGCAGTTTATTTAAAGCCTGCTGTACGGCAAGGATGTCGATGGGTTTTAACAAATAATCAATGCTGTTCACCTTAAAAGCCTTGAGGGCATATTCATCGTATGCTGTTGTAAAAATTACAGGGCATTGCACAGTGGTCCGGTCAAAAATCTCAAAGGCCGATCCGTCGGCAAGGTGAATATCAAGGAACAGCAGATCAGGCTGGGGATTGGTGTTGAACCATTCAACGGTTTCATGGATACTTTCAAGTGTGGCAACAACCTGTAACGTTCCCAGTTCATCCAGGATTGTCATCAAATTGCGCGCAGCCAGCATTTCATCCTCAACGATTACTGCCTTCATCTGTGGTTGGTTTAAGTAAGGGAACTTCAACACGGAACAGGTTATTTGATTTAGATATCCTGATATCAGCACCACACAGTAATTTGTATTGCCTGGACAAATTGGAAAGGCCTATTCCTGTGCCCGGTTCCATGGATAACTTTTCATGAATGGTGTTGGTGACAACTAAAGTCTCATTGTCTGAAGTGTTGATGGTTATTTCAAGCGTATGACGTTTGCTGATCTCATTATGCTTCACTGCGTTTTCAATCAAAGTCTGAATGGCAAGGGGAGGCAGCCTGTATTGGTTTAAACTTTCGCGGGTATTAAACACTATACTTAGATTGGTATTAAAACGCGTTTTGATCAGAAAAATATAGGATTTTGCGGCCTCCATTTCATCATAAAGGGACACCGTTTGATTTTCATTGCTTTTCAATGTATACCTCAACACTTGTGAAAGGTCGTTCAGGTATAACAGGGCTTTTTTGGGATCATCACTGATCAGGGTTTTAAGGGCGGTAAGGGAATTAAACAGAAAATGCGGACTAACCTGGTTTTTAAGCGATTCATACTGACTTTGCAGGTTCTCACGGATCAGTTTTTCATTTTCAAACCGGATGGCCTGTCTTTCATTGATGATCCTGATGATAAACACGCAGCTAAGCACTACAATGGCAATGAACAGATCGCGAAAAGTATATAACAGGTTGAACCGGGATGTATGGGTAGTAGAGAAGATCAAATGCTTTAATGCAAAGAAAACATCGCTCAGAATGGTAACCGCAACAGCGGTCGCCACTATGGACAGCAGGATGGTCCATATGTTAAGTCGCCTGTGACTGTTAATGGGCTTAATTACGAAATAATTAAGTACGAATAAGCAAAATGTAACCAGGAAAGTGACAAATACCTCCCCGATTACCTCTGTTGTAGTTACATTGCCGCGATGCCACGAAGTTGTTGAACCGTCGGGTGCGGCTATATCAAGGATGGTATTGAAATGTACCAGGATGCTTATCCCGAGAGAAATACCCGCAACGATCGCAGCGTATTGCTGTAGCTTATATTTTCTCATATAATCAAAGATAGTACATGATTATCAGAATAATCCCGAAAAGTAAATAAGCCTGCAAAAAGCAGGATTGAAATGACCAAAACAGGGACTCAAACAAAAAAGGCACCCGGAGGTGCCTTTTATACTATTCAGTCAGGAAGTTTTCAATTTCCTGTCGATATGTCCTGGGTTGGTCGAGCCATATAAAATGACCTGCTCGCGGAACCCTTACTAATCTTGAATTAGAAAAAATTGTAGTGTATTGGTTGGCAATACCGGGTGAAAGATAGTCGGCATCTCCCCGAAGAATTAAAACTGGGGTGGTATTCTGTTTGAGAATATATTTTACCGGTTCTATGTTCATGAGATCGAAAATTGTCATGGCAGATGCCCACCATCCCATTCCTTTCATTTTAAACTCAGAGCTTTTTGTAAAGGATTTATGATACACGCAGGTTTTTAAAATTTCTGCAGAAATAAAGTCATCAGCTAATTGATCCATTTCCTTGTCACCCGCAAATATATACGCTTTATGAACATCTGTCTGCATCAGTTCATCAAGTTTGTAATAGCGGTTGAGTCGTTCCTGGCCATATTGGTTTCCAATCCAATCATACCATCCGGATAGAAACCGGGGTACATTTGAGTATTCATCGTTCCAATCTCTCAAATCGATGGATCCCGGTGAAGTAAATATTGCTTTTAAAACATGCTGAGGGTATTTTGCCATGTAATGAGTGGCTAAAGTTGCCCCCCACGAATCGCCGATTAATATACAGGATTTGTTGCCAATGATAATCCTGATTTCTTCCAGATCCGATACATGTCGATCTACTGTATACTGGGTCGGGTCACTAAGTCTACCGGAGAGCCCGCTTCCTGACTGGTCGTAAATATAAACGTCGAAATTATTCCTGGTCAACTTTTCGTACCATTCAACAGGAGCTTCTTTGCCGAAGGAATTTACCTGGCACGCACCAGGTCCTCCATGTAGAAAAATTAAAGGTGTGGCATTAGCCGAATCATCTGCCGGTAAATGAACATAAGCGATATGGGAACCAGTCTTTAAATCCCAAAACTTAACCAGGGTTTTGTTATTTATGACGTGACCGGTGTCTCCCGGGTGGCACCGGGCAAATGCATTTAATAACAATAAAGACAAAAGAACTTTTTGCATAGATTAAATTATTGTTTGTTTATTAAAGTCCTTTTTAAGGAATCCAGAAGTGGTTTCCATTCAACTTGATAGATTTTTGTTGGTATGCCTTTTGAATAAAACAGATAATTTCCATCAGGTGAAACACAAGGTCTTCCTTCATATTCACCGGAATTTATTTCATTGCCAAGGCTCAGGGCTGTCGACCAGGATTCATTTATCCTAAAACTAATATAGATATCTCTCCAGTTTGTTTCTGAAACATACTTTCCGAAGAGCAAGTAACTCTCATCAGGTGCAATATAAAGTTCGGAGACTGAATATTTGTTTATAGATGTATCTAATGGAACCGGATCAGAATATTTACCATTTTTATATTGTGAATAAAACGCTTTCCATCCGCCAAGTCGATCTGAAAAAAAATACAAATTCCCATTCGAAGCGCATGATGCGCTCGCGTTAAAAGCTCCGTTATTTATTATTTTATCCAGTGGCTTTGGCTCACTCCAACCGGAATTACCTTTTTCCATTACACAGATGATTGTACTCTTTAAATCATCAGAAGACCTTGCAAAGAAAAAACGTGTACCGTCCGGATTAATATGGGGTGTTTCAATTCTGAACTTCCCGGCGAAAGGAGCTGTCTTTGCTTCGCTCCATTTTCCACTCACAAAACGGGAGTATTTAATTATTTCCATATTGCCACTATCCGTAACAAAATAGAACTCTTTCCCATCGGGCATAAATGTTATGTGAGTCGCAAAGATTTCTTCATTGTTTACCAATATTCTAAAGAGCCTGGGTTTTGAATCCGGATTTTTAATAGAATATGGGTGATTAACTTCCTGGGGATATACCTTATATATTGTTCCCGATATTAAGAACAAAACCACCGGAAAAAGTAAACGCTTTTTCATCATTCAAATGCTATTAAATTAGAAATTGAAATAGTTATCTGAGCCCAAAAATAGGAGGGTGCATAATGATAAACTATTGACTTTATAAAGTCGTAGTTGTTTAATGCTCAGATATGAATGATTTTATGAAAAAAAATAGAATTGAAGCTTAAAGGGTATGCTTATCCCGATACTCTCTCGGATTTATTTTCTCCTTCTTTTTAAAAGCTGAATTGAAGGATGAAATAGAGTTAAATCCACAGTCGTATGCGATGGCTGCAATTGTTAGTTTTGCGAACTCTGGTGAAGTGAGACGTTCCTTTACCTCCTCTATCCTGCATGAATTAATAAAATCGAAAAAATTCGTGTTAAAGTTTTCATTGATTACCTGGGAAAGAAGATGAGGTTTAGTCTCCAGTTGAGAAGCAAGCTTCGAAAGAGAAATTTCGTTATTCAGAAAAGGTTTTGAACTCTTCATTACAACTGTGAGTTTCTGGTATAAAGCTAATGAATCGGTCTTTGAGAGTATTGAATTCTTGTATCTTTCGAATGATTCATTGATCTGCTTTTTATTGAGCCACAAATAGATTAATATATATATAAATAAACCGAAAAGAAATGTTCCGGACAAATACGGAAGAATTCCTATCCACCATGTAATGCCATAGGATAACCAAATCAGGGCAACCGATCCGATAATGAATCGGTACCATCCTGTTTTGTAGGGCATAATTAGCGAGTGCTCTCCTTTCCTATGGAAATACCACGCTGTATAAATAAGATAGCCTAAAATCTGAAACATAATCAAATTATACCGTATGTCCCACTTTGGATCATTTGGCGGATAGGGCAAGAATACACAACATAGCACAAGTAGTCCTGGTATATAATGTAAATATTCAATACCGGAGAACATGAGTTTGGGATTCACACTTTTACGGATATAAAATAGCAGCTCCGGACCTACACATACAAAAGCTGCCAATCCTATGTGAATAACAATAAAATGCACAGGAACTATACTTGTAAGGATAGATTTAGCCATTCTTACTGTAAGAAACAAAACAAGGAAGGCCAGGTACTTATTCGCAGGATTCTTTTTTGAATATCCAAAATACAGATAAAAAAACAAGAAAAATCCATTGAGGACTCCGGTAATACCAATTATTATTAAAACAAGCATTAATAAATTAGTCATAGATGCATTTTCTTCAATTAAATTTGATTCTGATTTCTACTTCTTTGTAAATTTAAGTATCTCTCAATGCAATATGCTTACAGTTAGTTGTTTTTTCCCTAAACAAAAAAGGCACCGATCGGTGCCTTTTTTGTTAACTATGAAAGAATATCTTAATATCTTTTCTTCCTTGAATCATAATTCCTGTCGGAATTCCTGTCGTTATTTCTTGAATTATAATCGTTGCGTGGTCCGCGGTTAAATCCTCCGCTTCCTGCAGGACGGTCAGTTTTTGGCCGTGCTACATTTACGCTGATAACCTTTCCGTCGTATTCACACTGGTTTAATTCATCAATAGCCTTCTGACCCTGGGCGTTGTCGGCCATTTCCACAAAGCCAAATCCTCTTGACCGACCGGTCAGCTTATCAGTTATTACTTTTGCCGAAGATACCGTTCCGTACTCTTCAAACAATTCTTTTAAGTCGGCGTCGCTGACGGCGTAACTTAAGTTTGCAACATAAATGTTCATTCTATTAAATTAAGTGATTAAAATTATTTCTCTACTTTAACATTAACGGCATTGGGACCTTTAGGCCCTCTTACAACTTCGAAGGTAACCTTGTTCCTTTCCTTTATCGGCTCCAGAAGGGCCTTGATATGAACAAAAACATCCTGACCCGATGCCGAGTCCTTGATAAAACCAAAACCTTTCGATTCATTAAAGAAAGTAACCACTCCTTTGCGGACACTTTCATCAGGGCCTGATGTCATACTACGGGGCACTCCAATCTCAATATCTTCGGCTTTTATTACTTTTTTCTGTGAAAGATCGGGGGGAGTAGATGAGATTTTACCGTATTCATCCACATAGGCAATCATATCATCAAGATTGTTTCCGTCCCTGCTTTGCTGTTTCCTTTCGAGTCTTTTTGCTTCCTTTTCTTTTCTCTTCTTGTCTTTTTTAGCCTGAACTTCTTTTTTGTTAAAGGTCTCGTTGCTTCTGCCCATATTAAAAATTTAATGTATAAAGTTAGTTAATCAACCAATCATTAGGTTAGCTTAAATCCTAAAAAGGGCAGATTTTTTTGCAAAATTACAAATTTTATTCGGATAAATGGATAAAAAATATTTGAGTATTCACCCTACCCCTGCCCCTCCCCTAAAAGGGAGGGGATGAAGATTTGTGGAATTATTGTTTTTAAAGATAGATTGAATCAATCTTTGCTCCGCCAATTCCACAAATGCACTCCCCCCTCCCTTTTAGGGGAGGGGCAGGGGAGGGGTGATATAGGCGGGAGGTGGCCGGGCCGAAGAGGTTCAGCAATATCAGGAGATCTCGTCGTTATTCCTGATCTGCACCCTCCTGATCTTTCCGCTTATTGTTTTGGGTAGTTCGGTAACAAATTCTATAATACGAGGGTATTTGTAAGGAGCAGTTACCTGTTTCACATGTTCCTGCAATTCCTTAACCAGTTCCTCGCTTGGCTTATAATCCTTTGTCAGCACCACAGTGGCTTTCACAATCTGTCCCCTGTCAGGATCAGGAACGGCTGTTATGGCGCATTCCAGCACGGCAGGGTGCTCAATAAGGGCGCTTTCCACTTCAAAAGGACCAATCCGGTAGCCTGAACTCTTGATCACATCATCGGCCCGACCTACGAACCAGTAATAGCCGTCTTCATCACGCCACGCCATATCACCTGTGTAATAAATACCATCGTGCCAAACTTTTGCCGTCAGCGCGTCATCATGGTAATACCCGTCAAACATGCCTAAGGGCTTATTCACCGATGTGCGGATTATTATCTGACCTTCATCACCCACCTCACATGAGTTGCCTTCTTCATCAATGATATCAATAGCATATCCCGGCGAAGGTTTTCCCATTGATCCGGGTCTCGGTTCAAACCAGGGATAAGTAGCCAGCGCAACCGTACATTCAGTCTGTCCGTAGCCTTCCATCAGCTTGATACCGGTGGCATCATGAAACTGTTTATATACCTCCGGATTTAAAGGCTCACCGGCAACCACACAATATTTCAGAGCACTCAGGTCGTACTGTTTCAGGTCTTCTTTAATAAGAAAACGATATATTGTCGGCGGGGCGCAAAATGTGGTGACCCTGTATTTCACAATTATGTCCATCATGTTTTTGGGAACGAACTTATCATAATCATAAGTCATCACGGCGCTCCCGCATAGCCATTGCCCGTAGATCTTTCCCCAGGCCGATTTTGCCCAGCCCGTATCGGCAACGGTAAGATGCAGTCCGTTATCCATCACATTCTGCCAGTAACGGGCAGTCAGGATATGTCCGAGCGGATAGGTAAACGGTTGGTTTACCATTTTAGGCATACCTGTCGTTCCCGATGTGAAGTACAACAGCATGGGATCGGTGTTCTGCGTTCCATTGAAACCTTTGGGCCTTATAAAAACATCGCTTTGCTTTTCCATGGCCCTGTTGAAATCGATACATTCCGAATCGGAGCTCAGGACAGCCACCTTAAGCAATGTGGGAGATTGTTTGCGGGAACTGAGAACGCGTTCGACCACATCCTGTTCGCCAACACAGACAATCATTTTAATTCCTGCAGCATTGTTACGGTAAACCAGGTCTTTTTCGGTAAGCAAATGGGTTGCAGGAATGGTTACCGCACCTATTTTATGAAGTCCAAGGATACAAAACCAGAATTCAAACCTTCTTTTCAGGATGAGCATAACCTTGTCGCCTTTCTCAATTCCCGAAGACAGGAAAAAATTAGCCGCCTTGTTGCTGTATGCACTCATTTCGGCAAATGTGAAAACCCGCTCACTGCCTTTATCATCACACCATACCATGGCTGTTTTTCCAGGAGTCTGTGCGGCGATTTCATCCACCACGTCAAAGGCGAAATTGAAATTCAAAGGCACGTCCACCTTGTAGTTATCACAAAAATCCTCGTAGGAGCTGAAATCGGTTTTTTTTACAAAATAGTCAAGGATCATATTGAATGCTGTTATGGTAATACAATTGAAAACATCAGATTGCAATTACATGATCATGGCAAGAAATCGGACCGGCCTGTTATTGAGTGCCTTAATTGCATGCTTGTGTGAAGAATCGAAATAAATGCAATCTCCCTCATGGAGCTCAATGCTATGGTCTTCAAAATAGACGGCCATGTCACCTTCAAGTATGTATTCGAATTCCTGGCCGGGATGGGAATTAAAGGTTGGTGTTTCGTTGCCTGCCTCAGGCCTCACATTCACAAGGAATGGTTCCGCCTTTTTGTGGATAAAATTATGTGCCAGGCTTTCATAGGTATACTGGTTCATGCGGTCAACATGTGCTCCGTGTCCTTTTCGTACAACACAATATTGATGAAGGCGCGGATTCTCTCCTGTAAGTAGCGCTGTGAATTCAACGTTCAGTTTCTGCGAAATCTTGATGAGGAGAGCGACTGAAATATCGGTTTTCCCTGATTCCAGTTCCTGGTAGTCCTTCACCTTCATTCCCAGCCAGGATGCAAGGCTTTCCATTGAAATACCGTTGATGTCCCTGAGTGCCCTGATCCGTTCGGCTATTTGCATTATTTCTTCATTCATACGATGTGTATTTATTCATTACAAATGTAAGAAAAACCGGCAGGTGATAATGGGCGGAATGTTAATTTTGCATATGACACAAAAGGCCGACATGAATATTGAAAAGTACACGAATTATTTTTTTATCGGGATAGCCGGTACGGGTATGAGCGCTATTGCCCAATACCTGCGAGGAACAGGTTGCAGGGTGGCCGGTTCCGACAGGCTTTTCGGACCCGATAATAAAATGCTGATCCAGGAACAATTCGAAAAACAGGGAATCTCGTGTTTTCAGCAGGACGGTTCAGGAGTAACACCGGATATCCAGGTGGTAGTTGTCTCCACGGCCATTGAGGAAAGCAATATCGAATATGTAAAAGCAAAGGAACTCGGAATTCCCATAATGAAGCGGTCGGAATTGCTTGCTCTGATTTCTAAAAACCGACGGACTGTGGCTGTAGGTGGAACTTCGGGTAAATCAACCACCACGGCGATGATTTTTCATATTTTGCAGGTGAATGGCTTTTCGCCTTCGCTGATGACCGGTGCAGGATTATCTTCATTACAGAAACAGGGTCTTCCGGGAAATGCATGGGTGGGGGAGAGCGAATGGCTTGTTATTGAGGCTGATGAATCGGATGGTTCTATTGTTAATTATTACCCCGAGATCAGTGTCGTTCTTAATATAGACAGGGATCATAAGGAATTTGATGAACTGATGCAGCTTTTCTCAACTTTCAAAGAGCATACACATGGCCGGTTCATTGTAAACAATGATCACGCCCTGATCAATTCACTTTCGCAAAACCATGAATATGATTTTGGTACAGCTGGCAAGGCAGGGTACAAAGGAAAAGATTTTAAACAACAGGGATTCAGAATAGAATTCACTGTTAACGGAATTCCTTTTATCATACCGGTCCTGGGTCGTCACAATATGGAAAACGCCATGGCAGCGGTGGCTGTTGCAGGTGCAATAGGCGTTACAATTGAAGATTCATCCAAAGCGCTTGAAACATACACCGGAATTTACAGGAGGACCCAGCTGGTGGGGACGAAAAACGGCATTTCGGTAATTGATGATTTTGCCCATAATCCTTCTGAAGTTGCTGCAGCCATTAAGGCTTGCCAACAGATAGGAACCAGGGTTTTTGCCTGGTTTCAGCCGCATGGTTACGGACCGTTGCGTTTTATGCATAAGGAACTGGCTGAAAAGGTTACGCAAGTATTGCGGAGTGACGACCGGTTTTTTATGTCGGATGTATATTATGCAGGCGGAACCGTAAACAGGGATATCGGATCAGAAGTGGTGATTGAGGCGGTTCAGAAAAACGGGAAAAATGCCATACTGGTTAATAATCGTTCTGCATTACCGGCTCTTTTTAAAAGTGAAACAAAATCAGGAGATATTATTTTACTAATGGGTGCCAGGGATCCGTCGCTTTCGGAGTTTGCGTTACGTGTATTGGAAAATCTGTAGAGACGCACGGCCGTGCGTCTCTACATTACGGTGTAAAAAAATTAAGCCTTCTGGGTTAAATGAAAGCTGTTTCTTATTTATTTTGAGTTACATTCTCAAACTCTCATCAATGAAAACAAGTCTTTTTCTCAAACAGGCGCTCGGTACCCTTCTGTTTTTTGCGCTCATTTTCATCAGTGCCGGTAAGCTCCTTTACTGGCAGGGTCTTGTATACCTGGCTATAGGTATCGTAATGATTATTTTGAATTACACTGTATTCAGCCTGGATTCAGATTTACTTAAAGAACGGGCGAAAGCGGGCGAAGGTGCAAAGAGTTGGGACAAGCAGTTATTGTTGTTTTCCTTCCTGCTGACACTTGTCATGTATGTAACCGGAGGTTTGGACTCAGGCCGGTATGGCTGGTCGCCTGAATTTCACCCGGTGTTATACGGATTGGGCATAGTGCTGACTGCAGCGGGACAGCTTCTCTTTCTGATTGCCCAGAAACAAAACAAGTTCTTTTCAAGCACAGTAAGAATTCAGACAGACAGGGGACATACGGTATGTGATACAGGATTATATACTGTTGTACGGCACCCGGCCTACATGGGTTCTGTGATCCAGGCAGCAGGTTTCCCATTGCTGTTTGGCTCGTTGTGGAGTATCATTCCGGTAACTTTGCTGATTTTAGTGTTTGTTATAAGAACAAAAAAGGAAGATTCAACATTAGTGAATGAGCTTAACGGTTATAAGGAGTATACTGCCAAAACAAGATACAGACTGGTTCCGTTTATTTGGTAGATGAAAAATTGAAATCATTATTTTGGTATTGCCGGATATTTTATACTTTTGTCGAACCTTAAAAATAAGAATTTCAGTCAGGGAGAGGTGGGTGAGTGGCTGAAACCAACAGTTTGCTAAACTGTCGTACTGGGTAACTGGTACCGGGGGTTCGAATCCCCCCCTCTCCGCAAAAGTTCAAAAATCCCGTGGCGAAGCCCGGGATTTTAAATTTAAATGGGGAACCCAAGCTCGCTTGAGGTTCCCCATTTAAATTTAAAAGCCCGCCGGCGCGACAGCGACGGGACGGGATTTTTGAACTTTTGCAGGATCCCCCCATAAGGGATCACGCAGTAATCCCCCCTTCTTTCATAGATAGCATTTTAGATGCAGGCTGGAGCCTGCAGTAATAATCCGACACAGGCAGAGCCTGTGTCGAACTTTCGTAAACCCAAGCTCGCTTGAGGTTCCCCGTTTAAATTTAAAAGACCGCCCGGCGCGACAGCGACGGGACGGGATTTTTGAACTTTTGCAGGATCCCCCCATAAGGGATCACGCAGTAATCCCCCCAAACTACACCTACCCAACCCAAGCTCGCTTGAGGTTCCCCATTTAAATTTAAAAGCCCGCCGGCGCGATAGCGACGGACAGGGATTACAAAAACCATTTAAAAATTCTTTACTATCTGAATACGAGGGGTAGGTCCATTTAAACCATTCAGTCCATTTCTGCCTGAAGAATTATCACTTCTGCCACCTTTACCGCCAGAGCCACCAAAATTTAAAATTTCAATTTTATCCAAACAGTCGCGGGCATTTTCGAGTATATATACTGTAACTGATCCCCCGTTCCCCCCGTTTCCTCCATCGTCTGCGGATTCTCCATTTACTTTATCTTTTCCATTCTGACCGTCACCGCCATTTGCAATGATACGTATTTGTCCATTAGTTGGGTGCACATAGTATTCCAATTCATTATTCCTTGATGAACTATAAATTTTTACTTTTAATAACTCTCCCTTATAAATGGGATCATAAAACTTGCTTATATAAACATCCAAAATATCCCCATGCAATCCATTTATATAGTCATCGCTGGATGGTGTATAATCAGCTATGGTTAATCCGTAGTATGTCAGAGGTATACTAATCTGGCTGCATATACGGGGATCACTGGCTAACTGAGCAATAACTATTATTTGATGATTTGTTATAGTTGCCGGATTATCTGTAATATTTACCATTCCTTTGTTAAATGTACCGCCCAGAACATTAATATAATAATAAAGCCAGTATTGTTTTCCACCAAGGAAACCTCGAGTCAGTCTGGTTTTTCCTTTTTTATCGGTATATTTAATTCCGAGTGGAAATGAACCTCCAACCTGACGAGGATATGAACTATCATATAGAATTTCAATCTGTTGTGAATAAACCCCCGCAAAAAAGTGCAGTGCAATTAGTGTGATGAGAATTCTTACTATTTTCATATTGTTTGTTTCATTAGGATTGTTCTGTTAGACAAAAACCTTATAAAAAAAGCTATTGTTTCAGAAAATTATTGCCACGTTCGCGTGTATGATCAGTTGTGCCAACAAAGTGATGCTGTATCGCGATACACCAGGGCAGCCTAAAGTGATAGTGTTCGCAGCTTGATGCCAAGCAATTGATTATACACGCTGTGGCAACTGTTTTATTATTTTTTTATGAATTTTCGAATAATGATAGAGTTACCTCTAATTATTTGAATAATATGAAGGCCACTTTTAAAATAAGTTACGTCAATAATAGTCTCATCACGGTTTGTTAATGTAGAATACTCCAAACCTCCGATGATATTAAACACCTTTATTTCTGCTTCTGAGATATTTGGTTTTAATGCTAATGTTAAATAATCAGAGACCGGATTGGGAAATATTAATATTGAATTACCTATAATTTTTCCATCTGTTTTATTTATAACTAAAACATTGGAACTATCACAACATTGAACTGTATCAAGAGGCGTAATTTTGACTATTCCTAAACTACTTGTATCATTCCCATCAGATATTTTTTCCAGGATTGATAAAGAATCAGATGAGCACCAAAAATTATCTGGAATTTTTATATCATTTAAGGTAATAGATTTTAAATCGTATAATGTGTTATTACAGATTTTATTGCAGCGAAATATATCCTTTGAAGTTCCTAATATAATTCCTGAAGAATTATATTCCATTTTGTTTCTTATAATGATATTTTGATTTATACCACCGCTGTCAATTATTCCTATGCCATTATATCTGATTTGACAACTATCTATAGTAAATCCACCTTTCAAAACTATACCGGCAATTTTATTTGAATCAATCAAATTTCCTTTTGCTAAAGAAATATAACCATTACTGGGTTTGAAGATTATTCCGTATTGATTAGAACGAATGATACTGTTTTTTATAGTAGAATTCGGATATAACCCCTCAATACCAATTTGATTTAAATCAATCATGCAATTGTCAATATGAACATTATATCCCCCAATATTCATAGCAGAGATTCCAATCTTATTATTTGAAATATTACAATTACTTATGGTAGATGATTCAAGCTCAAATAATCCATATTCAGTATTATTTTTGAAATTACAACTATCAATCGCCATAGCTCTCCAACCAATATCATTAATGCCTATCACATTTGAATTAAAATTGCAGTTTTTTACCTTCAACAAACTCAATACTCCACCATTATTTCTAATGGCAGCAGCTGCATACTCAAAATTGCAATAATTAAAAGTGGAAAGAGTGTCATCCCCTCCATTGATACTAATTGTACTCCAAATACCCGCATGAGGTATAGGAGAATCACTCGTAAATGTTATTGGATTTAATGGAGTACCAATTGCAACAATAGATGAATAGTTTATCCGGAGTTCAGCACCATTTCTAAATCTAACTATAATTCCGGGTTTTAATGTTAAGATCACACCCCCGGTGACAATAACTGTATCAATAATAATATAGGGACTACCCTTAGTTGTCCATACAGTGTTGATTGAGATGTTTCCGGATATATTTGTCTGCCCCTTAATTTGTAAAAAGGCAACAAATAGAAAAAAAATTGGTAACAAGAACTTTAATTTTGTTTCCATTTGCATCTTTTTTTATAAAATAGTTGCCAACGTCCGCCGGTATAAGCTGTTGCCGTTTCAGGGCACTTACTGGTCGGGTTACCCACTGATGAAGCCAAGTGAGTAAACATTGGCACCCGCACAACCCGGCAATTGCGTATGACCGGTTGTTGGCAGCTGCCTTTATAATAATCCATCAATCTGTTCGTATAGCTTTATTTTAGAACTAGATCTATCAGCATTTGGAAAAACAATCTTGCCTTCTTTGTCAATCAAAAACTTCCGGGTGCGCACAGCGACCGTCAGTCCCATTCATTACCTCTATCTTTATTGCCCTATCTCCCGCACGGAATTGACTGGCAGTTTCTTATATGGTTTTCGAAAGGTATAAAATATTTTTCTAATATGCCATCCTACAAGAGCTTAATTTGTTCGAGATTAGCAAAGTCGGGAGCGCTCAAAATAATAGTTGATCGCTGATAAATGAGTCGACGTAATGCAACACTATTTGCTGACTCCTGATGTTCTTAATTTTAAAAGACCGCCCGGCGCGACAGCGACGGGACTGGATTTTTGAACTTTTGCAGGGATCTCCCCGAAAGGGATCACGCAGTAGTCCCCCATCAACAACACTTACCCAAACCCAAGCTCGCTTGAGGTTCCCCATTTAAATTTAAAAGACCGCCCGGCGCGATAGCGACGGGACGGGATTTTTGAACTTTTGCAGGATCCCCCCATAAGGGATCACGCCAGTAATCCCCACTTCCATAGTAAACCACTTGCAAAGCAGGCTGGAGCCTTCAAGAATAGTCAGACTCAGGCAGAGCCTGAGCCTAACGGAGGACGAACAGGGATTTTAGAACTTTTGCAGGGATCCCTCAAAAAGCATCAGGCGAACGCAGGTTGCCATAAAATTTTGCTCAAAATGAAAAAATGGGTAGCCAGATAAATAAGAAATAATTTGTAAATTTTGAATTGAAAGACGAAATAAGCCACATACATTACTAAGTCAATGATAATTCCCCATGATCTTAAAGTAACTAACGAGATCCTTCTAAGGGGGGCATTGATGTTTGCTTTGATAGATATGGTTTTTGTTGCTGTTCTCTATAAGTTTATTAAACGAGCCTGTCTGATTAGGATGAAATGGAACCTGGTTATCATCATGGTCCTGTTTTTTACTGTTCTGATGGGATCCATTATGAGCTTTATCTTTTGGGATTCTGTTTATAGTTACGTTTATCCGGACCAGGCCCGTTGGATAATACCTTTTTGCTATGGCTTGCTATTTTCAGCAGCCGGATTATTATTCTGGAGGATCTCTATCCGTGCAGTAAAATATTCAGTTGTTATTTTCTGCCTGTTTGGAGGGCTTTGGGGCATACTGACTCACATATTGGCTATTAGGCGTGGTATCCTTGAAAAACCGCCGATGCTCACAGGTTCAAGCCCTTTCGCAGCTCTTACAATTGCGGCTTTTGAATTTATCTTTTATTGGTGCGTCTGTCTGACAATTTCCGGATTATTAACTTCCAAAAGGACAGAAAAATCTGATCACGCCGATATTGCAGGAAGCGAAAAATAGAATGTGGCTCCCTCATTGACCTTTCCTTCAGCCCACACTCTGCCCCCCATCCGTTGAATAATTCTTTTTACAATGGCAAGTCCAACCCCTGTTCCGGCGAACTCCTCTTCGGTATGCAATCGTTGAAATACATTGAACAACCGGTCAGCATATTGCTGGTCAAATCCAATCCCATTGTCTTTAATATGGTAAACAACTTCTGAACCCAGGTGGGAACTGCTTATTTCTATACGCGGTTGTTCTGATTTAGATGAATATTTCACAGCGTTTTCAACCAGGTTATATATTACATGGGTAATCATAGACGGATCACCTTTGCATTTCTGAATGTCCTTTAATTCAAAAGTAAGATTCTTTATTTCATCCTTCCCATAAAGGCCATTAATTACGGATTCAGTGATTGTACGCATATCAAGGACATTACTCACAATCTCTTTTCTTCCTATCCGGGAAAGGGAAAGCAGATCGTTTATAAGATTATCCATTTGAATTGTGCTTTCAATCACATTCTTCAATATACTCTTTCCTTGTTCATCAACCGATTCAGAGTATTTATTCAGAAAAATGCTGGAGTAACCGTTTATTGCACGCAACGGAGCCCTAAGATCATGTGAAACCGAATAGCAAAAACCCTCGAGATCGGTTGTCTTTTCTTCGAGATCTTTCGTTCGCCGGATCACCCTTGATTCCAGTTCTGAATTCAGCAGTTTAACCTCATTTTCAGCTTTTTTTCTTATGGTGATGTCGGAAATGAATCCTTCCAACGCTACTACCTCATTCTCATCCCATACAGCCCGGCCTTTTTCCCATACCCATTTTTCTTCCCCCGAAGCGGTTATGATTCTGTATTCAATTGTATAAGGAGTTTTATTTTTAATTGATGCCCTGATGCTGTCCCAAACCATGGCCTGATCATCTGCATGGATTATTGAATTAAAAGTTCTGCTTCTGTTTTGAATGAATTCTTGTGAATTGAAACCTGTCAAATCGGCAACACCATCACTTATATATTCCATTGTATACCCGGTATCCTTCAGGCATCTGTATACAACACCGTTTAAATTGTTGATCAATGTTTCAAGCTTTCGGTTGCTTTCATACAATCTTTCTTCAGCCTTTCTGCGTTCTGAATCCTCAAGTTCAACGTCACTTTTCAGCTTTTTATTTACCATAAGGATTATCGAATAGGTCAGCAGGAGAAACAAAACCTGGTAAGAAATGATGACGATGCTTTCGATCTGACCCGACTCAAAAAAATTATTGGTTTCAATGTCTTTCATCAGAAACGCAATGATTCTGAAGACATTCACAATACAATATACAGCAAATATGATTCCGACCCCGAATGTAATTCTCCGTAATTCTTTGCTTGTGCGGCAAAGTAATATCCAGCTGCATTGGAAGCAGAGAATCAGCATAGCCATAGCAATATTTATGGTTCTTATCTCCAGATCGGGCTTAATCATTGAAGCCCAATATGAAATGCAGATAAATACAGCTATCAGTGCATAGTTCAGAACATGATTGCGTTTAATGCCAACAAATTTTTCAAGGCTTATCAGTCCCAGAAATATACCTGTAATCAGAAATGTATTGGAGAGAACTATTGAAATCCAGTCAGGTACTGTTCCCCGCAAAATAATTAATGCCATCGAAATAGTCTGCAGGGTAAAATTCGTTATCCAGAAGATACCTCCCTTGAACCTCCTTCCATTCTGAACATATAACGCGATCATTACCATTGTACTTACCAGGTCGCATGTCAAAAACCCGAAAAGTATCGTCCGCATATCCAACTGCCACATACAAGAGAAATTTTACACTATTACGTATAACCCGAGTTTTAGATTCACTGTATGTGATATGAATTGCCATGGTAATATCGTATTCCGTTAGAGTCGTCAAACTCAGGATGAGATTTTTTACTATCTTTCAAAACAGGTTAAACATACCCAATTTGAATTGAACGAAAGTATTTTAAACGGAATCTTCATCTTCAGCATTCTGCAGGCATTGCTTTTTGCGCTTCTGTTTTTAACAAGGAAAAGTAAATCCCTGCCTGACGTATTAATCGGAATATGGCTGTTCCTGCTGGCAATTCACACTATTCTCATATTTTGCATTCACAATAGTTTAATAAACAGGATTTTATCGTATTTGCCCATAATTATAACCTTGCTTTACGGACCACTGAAAACTTCTAGTCTGGCTCCTGCCATTGCTTCCAATCGGAGCAGCTATCCAGGCATTTGGACTTATGAGGGAAAAATTCATCAGTAAATGGCAAGGAATATGTATTGTTACGGGACTTCTGCTTTTAAATAATCCTGATATTGAATTGATAAGCTCAGTTGGCGCAGTATTGATTTGTGCGGGCTATATACCGTGGGGTATAAGAATTCTCAAGGGGCGAATGAGATGTTCATCTTTGACATGCCCGATATACGATATAAAGAAATACGAAAGCCTTAAATGCGCTAAACCATGCCAAATTCCGTAATTTGGATACAAGAAACGGTAATTTGACTATTTACTGTTCCCTATATATTCATTTCCTTTGTAATGAGAATTTTACCCATCATGAAAAATATTGCATACCGGGTTGAATCCATTAGTGAATTGCATTCTATTGCCGGATTTGAAAAGCCAAAGCATCCATTGGTTTCCGTGATTGATTATTCAAAGGTTCATGTTGCGAATCCTCCCGATTCAGGTAGTTTTGTCTGTGCTTTTTATACGGTAAACTTTAAGAAAAATTGCCATCTTACCTATGGCAGACAACCTTTTGATCACCAGGAAGGAACATTACTTTGCACCGCCCCGGAACAGGTAATTACGTTTGACCGGAAAAGAGATGCCGGCAGTTCAGAAGGCTGGGGATTGTTTTTTCAAAGCGTTGCACCTGTCAGAAACTGAAAAACAAACCCTGCTTTCCATCTTAAAGCAAATGGAGAATGAATATAATACTAACATTGATCATTACTCTAATGAACTGATCGTTTCCCATATCGTGCTACTTCTGAATTATTGCAGGCGTTATTACGGCAGGCAGTTTATTACTCGAACCAATCAGAACAAAGACCTGATAGCGATATTTGAAAATTTCCTTACGGATTATTTCAAATCTGATAAATTGAAAACTTTGGGAATTCCATCAGTAAAACAGTGTGCAGAGACTATGAATCTGTCACCAAATTATTTTGGTGATCTGCTTAAAAGCGAAACCGGCAAAAATGCAATGGAGCATATTCATTATTTTGTGTTGGAACAGGCTAAAAACATGTTGCTGGGTACCGAAAAGCGAATTAATGAAATAGCCTGTGACCTGGGTTTTGAATATCCTCAGAATTTCTGCAAGCTTTTCAAAAAGAAAGTGGGAGTTTCGCCAACTGAATTCAGAAACGAAAAAGTTTTACTTGCATAATCCTATCTGTTACCAATACAATAATATGAATATGAGATTTTTCATCACCGGAATCATTACATCAGTGGTTAACCTTACCCTTCATGCGGGCTTCTACTTTTTCTTTTTAAAAAGTTTTTTTGCGTCTCATCCTGCAGGGTCTGAGGAATATATGAAACTGCTTAACCGGCCGTCAGACGACCTCGTTATTTGGGCATTGCTCATTTCAGCCCTGGCATTTGGCTTTTTAATTACAACTGTAATGAAATGGTCAGGTGCAAGAAATTTCATCTCTGGTTTGAAATATGGGCTTATTTTGGGAGTGTTGTTCTGGACGGCAATCAACTTCGGACTTTATTCATCACAGCATATTTTCACCTTGCCCGGTGTATTGGCTGATTTGCTATTTAGTGCAAGTTGCATGACAATTTCCGCTGCCGTAGCAGCCTGGATTCTCGGAATCGTTGACTATAAACAGTTATAAGAAATAATTTGAATAAAAATTCAACCGAGGGTTACTTTTTGACCTTTCAAGGTATTAAACAGTACCTAAAACAAGATCTAAAAAACCTACTATGAATATATTATTTATGATTGGTCCCATTGAAATATTGCTGCTTGCTTTTGTAATCATTTTACCATTAGCCGCACTAATTGATATTTTAATAAGCGAATTTGAAGGGGGTAATAAATTAATCTGGGTTGTGGTAGTCCTTTTTGCAAATATTATTGGCGCTATTCTTTATTTCCTAATTGGACAGAAGCAGAAAATGCGTTGAACTTTTAAATGAGCGCTTCGCCCCAAGGCTTCTCCATACTTAAATAATGCTCACTACAAAAAGGTTTGCGAAAATCAGAACAATCAGGACAATAATTGAAAGCGCAATTTGAATTCTGTTATGTTTCAGGAAAAATAGCAGAATGGCAACAGGTAAGTTAATGAAATAAAGCAATATCCTCGGACTTAGCTCGAAATGACCCGTCAACGGATACAATAAAAGTTCATACGACCACAGGATGATTAAAAGAACATAAAATTTTCTTGATATAGTAATAAAATGATTTTTAAAATCATTGTTTCCATCAGGAGTTAAAATTTCGATTGCAAAATAAAGTATAAGCAAACGAATAATAATATAAAATAATGATGAGGTTGAATTTAGATAATCGAGATTGTTTTTAAAACCTTTAAATGCCCAGAGCCAGATAAATAGCAAATAAAAAAATAGTGATACCGACCATGATAAATACAATACAGAAAATTTCTTACGGTCAAAATACTTAATTAATTTGCCCCATCCGGTCATTGCCACAGTGACAATAAATCCGACAAGAATTGTAATAAAAATCAGGGAGTACTCAGCTAATGACATAATTTTTATTTAAAGTTATTATTATTCGGGATCAATTACCAGGTGTTTTATGAATCATACATACGGCTAACCTATGGTGCTTTGAATCCCGCAGTGCGTTAATCAAAAACAACAAACTACTAACACGCGGTTATATCACGTGAGGAAAAATTTTAATTTAGTACTTAAAATTTTCCGGACATGAAACTGCAACTGATTTTCATTCTTCTCACTGCACTCTTAATATCCTGTAATAACAGCAATAAAGGACCCGGAAGCGCCACTTCTGATGAATTATTCGTTTTTAACGATAAGTCGCAACCGCGCTGGGTAAGTTTTGAGAATATCACCGGGGAAAAAGGGGCCGGAGGAAAGGAAAATTTTGGTGCCAAGGGTCATGCATGCGACAGCATAGCCGCCGGTGCAACAAAAGTGCTCCTCAATATGAAAGGGCCCGGCATTATCAACCGGATGTGGATCACCATCAGCGATCGTTCCCCGCAAATGTTGAGAAGCCTTGTATTGAAAATTTACTGGGATAACCAGGAAAAACCGGCTGTTTCAGTTCCGTTTGGCGATTTCTTCGGAATCGGACTCGGCAAAACGGCCGCCTATGAAAATGCCTTGTTTGCCAACCCCGAAAGCCGGTCGTTCAACTCCTTTGTTCAAATGCCTTTCAAAGAAGCTGCAAAGGTAGAATTGGTCAATGAATCATCAGCTGACCTTACGATGGTATTCTATGACATTAATCTGCAGATGCTACCGGAATGGAATCCGCAATACATGTATTTTCATTGCTACTGGCACAGGGATACACTGACTCAATTAACCAAAGATTTTGAAATTCTACCCGAAGTAAAAGGCAAAGGAAGGTTCATTGGAAGCAACATCAGCATACTCGCTAATCCCGTTTACAAAGATTCCTGGTGGGGTGAAGGTGAAGTTAAAATGTATCTCGACGGCGATTCCGATTTTCCAACCCTTGTAGGAACCGGAACCGAGGATTATATAGGCACGGCGTGGGGTCAGGGACAGTATTTTTCAACCTTCATGGGCTGTCCGGTTGCCGATGAAGCAAACAAACAATGGACGTTTTACAGGTACCATATTCCTGATCCAATATATTTCAAAACTGATTGTAAGGTTACCATTCAGCAGATAGGGGGACAGGATAAGAAAATGGTAACTGAATTACAGGAAGCAGGGAAAGAACTGATCCCTGTCACCATTCATGCCGCACCCACACTGGTTCGCATTTTTTCAAAGGATAGTGTGGTGAATCTTAAACATAGCAACCTGATTGAGGGCTGGACGAACTTTTACAGGCGTGATGACCTTTCGGCTGCGGCATATTTCTACCTTGACAGTCCTTCTGATCATTTACCGGATTTACAGCCGGTTTCAATACGTACATATAAACTGAAATAACTACCGTAATGTGCTGTTATTTCACAATTACTTTATAGCACACTGAACCTGTGTCGTTGCTTATCCGGATAAAATACATTCCGGCAGGCTTATTTTCAAGTGAAATTTGTATTGTATTCTTGTTTGCGATCGTCTCAATTAAATTCCTGCCGGTAATATCTTTGACAGTTATTCTGCTTCGTTCAGGGATGCCTGAAATGTTTAAAACACCCTGAGAAGGAATGGGGAAAATGCGGATGGATTTAAAATCGGCAGTGTTCGCATTCACAATAAACACTTGTATTGTATAATAAGATTTATTATAACCGTCAACAGAAGTAACCACTATAAAATCTCCTGGTTCAACAATGCCGGTCTTTTCAAGATAATTAGAATTAAAAACCCTGATTGAGGCTCCTTGAGAAGGTATTAGATTAGATATAAATTCAGTAACCGGAATGCTGTCATTCTGCATCAGATTACAGGTTATATTGTAAGAGACCTGGTCAACGGTATAAATATCTGAAGTTACGAATGCATCATAATTAATATATTGTCCGGTTACCTTAATATAGTAATCTTTTACCAGGCCGCTTTCCGATTTAACTCTGAGCAGGTCTCCGTTTTTTACAAAAATCTTTTCAATTCCATCAACAAATACTATTTCCCACATTGCAGCCGGAGCCCCTTCCAGGTATTTAAATAAGGTATCTATATGTGCGGCATAGCTGTTTGCAGTAAGCGCATCGCCCCGGATAGTGTCCATGCCCGGAACGTTTTCGGTTACTTCGTATAATGGTCCCTGGCCGGCAAAGGAAAGAACGGGATCAACTAATCTTTTCGGAATAACAATGTTTGCATCCGCTGTAGCATCAGAAACCGTTATTCTGAAAGGAATTACTTCTGCATTGTCTCCGCATGCAAATAAAGTTAATACATCTCCGGTTTGAGCAGAAAGGTATGCGGAATCGTTGTAAGAAGCCGAATAGTCATAATGCCAGGCAATTCCAGGTTTCCTTGTGAACTCTTTCATAACAGGATCATCTCGTCTTATTCCCCAGGGAATAACAAGCGTAGTGTCAGTCCAGTTAATCGCTATTGTATTTGATAACAACGTTTCCGGTCCAAGATGTGCGTTCACATGATTCCCAAGTGTCCAGAATTGGTTTCTACAGACGGATGTATCATGAACCTGCAAAGGAATTACAATCCATTCTGATTCGAATGCATTGGTTCCCCTGCCTTTTTCAAAGTCAATATTCCCCTGTATTATACTGAATTTGCGAACCAGTATGGAATTCCTGGTTGCACCTGGAACACCGGCTGCATCTTTGACGCCGGGGGCCTGCTGTCCTGCGGGACCCGTGAAAATTCCCCCGACCTGGTCGGTTACTATCGAGTCCCTGATGAGCAAAGGTTCAGTATCAACAGACCAAAATGTATTGTGATATCTCACGTACCAGCAATCTTCTTCGTCTGAATTACCTGAAGGCAGGCTGCTTCCTGTAAATACAATGGATTCGCCGGGGTCAAGCATGGTGTCGGGTAGCATGAACCAGTCATCCTGTCCTACAAAAAACCATCTATTCAGATCAGTGGTGTCGATTCTTTTATCGTATGGATGAATCACACCGAATTCAAATCGATTCAAATGCAAGGCACTATCACCCGAATTGGTAAGTTCGACATAGGCAGAGGAAGTAGTAAAGCTGGCTTCGGTGATGATAAGGCTTCTGATTGTGTCCTGCGCCTGAAGCCATCCTGAAAAGCCTAAAATTGAAATGAGCAATAGATTCGTCTTCATTGAATTTGGTGTAACAAACACACAAACAAAAGACTCAGAGCAAATACAACTTAAGTAAAATTAAGAATAATTTAAACATGGCAGGCAGAACCCTCAGAAATAATCCGACTCAGGCAGAGCTTGAGCCGAACAGTGTCGATCGAGGTTATAACCGGCTTAACTTTTTGGATTTTGAAATGAAATACATGAGAAACGGCATCAGCACTACCCCTGCAATCAGCAAAATGTGATGAAGCTGATCTCCCATCTTTAAAAGCTCGTCCAGGGTTTCATGTAGTCCAATAAAGCCAAAAATGGCAAAACAACTGGCGGCAAGCCATTTAATGAATCTGTCAGGCAATCTCTTATGAAGCACTCTTCCGGCAATTATGCCCACCGCATCGGCAATAATCATCCCGGTTGTCGTTCCCATCCAAACAGGTACTATTTGATAAATCCTGGCAACCAATCCGGTACCGCCGATTTTTATGGCCTGGTCAGCAGCCAGTGAAATCGTCATAAGCTGAGTTTTATCGCCCATCTCGGCTATGAAAAAGGCAATGGCAACGGTCCAGAAAGGACTCCTCCCTTTTTCTTTTTTGTCTTTATCCAGTTTATCTCCCCTGATAGTCCATAATGCAAAAAGAATAAAAGAGGCAGCGGCTGCAAGTTTGATCCACACCATCGGAATCACCTGTGTAATCATATTTCCGACAACAACAGCCATCAGATGGTTTACCAGTGTGGCTGCCAGAACTGCCCATAAAACGGTTTGCCACCTGTACCGGCATGCAAAAGCCATCGCAAGTAACTGGGTTTTATCGCCCATCTCTGCCAATACAACTGCAACCATTGCTATAAAATATGCCCCTGTCATAAAATGTGCTTATTTTGAGGTGGGTCAAAAATAATAAAAAAGACATTCAGTAAAGAATGATAGCCATTTTGCAAAAGATTGTTACTATGAATGAATTCAAGTACATTTAGACCGGATTAATATTTTGATGAAGACTTCAAAGAATAAAACGGCATCTGTAGTACACTATGCATGGCTTTCAATTGCAGCGGCGATACTGACGATTTCTTTGAAAGTTGCCGCTTATTTTCTGACCAATTCTGTCGGATTGCTGTCGGATGCCATGGAATCCCTGATCAATCTGGCCGGGGCAATCATGGCTCTCGCTATGCTCACAATTGCAATACGCCCGGCGGATGACGATCATAGTTTTGGCCACAGTAAAGCTGAGTATTTTTCAAGCGGGGTTGAAGGTATCCTGATTCTTGTTGCTGCCATTTTCATCGGGATTACATCTGTTGAACGATTCTTTAATCCTAAGCCTCTTGACCAGGTGGGCATTGGATTATTGGTATCAATAGCCGCTTCACTTATAAATTTATTTGTTGCCCTTACATTATTCAAAGCCGGCAAGCGGTTTAATTCGATAACCCTCGAGGCGGATGCCAAACACTTAATGACTGATGTTTGGACCTCAGGTGGTGTATTACTTGGCGTTGGTGCTGTTGTTTTAACCGGTTGGACAAGGCTTGATCCGGTTGTGGCATTTCTTGTTGCCTGCAATATCGTATGGTCCGGTGTGTCAATTATTCGCAAATCCGTTTCGGGACTGATGGATAAGGCATTAACCATTGAAGATCAGGATAAAATCAGGGCAATCCTGGATTCTTATAAAAAAGAGCATGTTGATTTTCATGCAATCCTCACCCGGCAGGCCGGAGCACGACAATTCGTTTCTTTTCATGTACTGGTACCGGGTTCATGGACGGTAATGCAGGGACATCAACTGCTTGAACGAATTGAAACGGACCTCCTGGAAGCGTTTCCGAATTTAGTTGTTACAACTCACCTTGAACCGCTGGAAGATCCGGCATCTTACAATGATATAAGCCTCGACAGAATTAAGTAATGTTCTGCACAATCATCTCTTCCCATGATGAAAATTTTTGATTAAATGCGTCTGAATGATTACATTTAAGCGCCCGAAGCTTATTACAAATCAATAATTTCTCATTATGAAAACTATTTTCTACCTGTTGATTATGCTTGTTTTACTAAGCATGCCCGTGCAAGCGCAAATCGATATCAAGGGAAAAATCAAAAACCAGACACTTAACCGAGCCAACCAGCGAACCGACCAGGCAATTGATAAAGGCCTTGATGAGGCTGAAAAAGGTGTGGTTAAAGCTGTGAAGAACGACAAAAGCAAATCGGATAATGATGAGGAGAAGGCTGAGAAAACCGAATCTACCGATGCCGAAGCCGTTGAAAGTAACGAAGAAAGCAGTGAACAGCCAGCCGAAGCTGCAAAGCCTGCTTCCCCTAAACTGGAAGCCTATTCGAAATATGATTTTGTGCCCGGTGAAAAAGTAATTTTCTTTGAAGATTTCAGCCAGGATGCTGTCGGAGATTTTCCTGCTTTATGGAATACAAACGGTTCAGCTGAGGTGGTTACTACAAACCTTTTTCCCGGCAAATGGATGAAATATGCCTGTGATGAAGCCATATGGACTGACCAGCTTCTTACACTGCCTGAAAATTACACGATCGAATTTGATATTATACCCACCAACGGTGAAGATAACGATAATATGAGGGGATATACTTTCCGCATGATACAGACCCAAAACCTGAATTCAATCGATGCCGGCTCAGTGCCGGGTAAAGCAGGCTTTATGTTTGATATTGCCTATTATGGAACTCCTTCGTACCGTGCTTACACCAATGATTACACCGGCTCGGGGGAACACCTGGATATCAGCGGACAGAAAGACGGAGACAACTACAAAGAACTTAAAGATCATAAATATCACATTGCCATATGGGTGCAAAAATCACGTCTCAGATTATACCAGGATGCCAATAAACTTTTTGATCTGCCCAAGGCATTTCCTTTTGCAAGCGCTAAAATGGACAGGATACGCTTTGATGAAGGCGCTGCAATGGTTAGCAATATCCGCATTGCTGTCGGCAACCCCGACATGCGCAGCAAGCTTCTTACAGAAGGAAAACTGGTAAGCTATGGGATTTATTTTGATGTGAATAAAGATGTAGTTAAGCCTGAATCCTATGGAACTCTCAAACAAATTGCTGCTGTTCTCGCAGAGAATCCTGACGTCAAAATAAAAATTGTCGGGCATACCGACAGTGATGGTGCCGACGCTGCCAACCTGGATCTTTCTAAACGCCGTGCGGCTTCAGTGAAGGATGAGCTTGTAAAATCTTTTGCCATCGACGGTTCAAGAATTGAAACAGACGGAAAGGGTGAAACCGTGCCCATTGCTACAAATGATACGCCGGCTAACAAGGCACTGAACAGGAGGGTTGAGTTTATTAAGGAATGAAAAATGAAAGAATGAAAAAATGAAAGAATGAAAAAATGAAAGAATGAAGGAATGAAGGAATGAAAAAAGGGGATTAAGGTTACACTTAATCCCCTTTTTATTTAATTCTTTATTCATTCATTTTTTTCATTTCTTCATTATTTAATCTGATCCTGGATTTTCTGTGCTTCGGCAAGGTGTTTCTTCAGAACGGGAAGTGTGCTGCTTGCCCACTGTTTTAATGTCGGATCTTCAAGATTGTCGGCTGCTTTTTCGAATTTGTCCACATCATCCTTATGATCTTTTACCATAAGATCGATATAAGCTTTGTCGAAATCTTTACCTGTCTTATCGGAAACATCCTCTATTTTATCCTGGTGTTCTTTCATAATGCTTGAAGAAACAGGAACACCAAGTTTTGAGGTAGCTGCCCTCAATTTAGTGTTGGCGTCACTGTGGTCTCTTTCCATCATTTTTCCGAAATCCTTGACAAGCTGGGAGGAAGCCTTCTGCTGTGCGAGTTTTCCAAGTTGAACTTCCATTAAGCCACCGCTTGCAGCTTCATTCAGAAATTCAAGGTCTTTGCCACGACGGTTTTCAACAACAGCGCCTGCACTGCCGGTTCCTGTGCCTGATTGTGATGCTCCGGCACCTGTACCTGTACTCTGGCTGGTAGTGGTATGTGACTTATCCTGTACTTTTGTTTTGTCCTGTGTGGCACTCTTTTCATCCTGAGTCTTTGTCTGTTTTGCGGGATCTGCATTTACCTGGCTGAAGCCTACTGCAGAAATCATAAGAAGACCCGATGCTAAAAACAATATTTTTTTCATATCCATGTGTTTTAGTTTATTTGAACAGGCAATAAGAAAAATACATGCCATTCCTTTTATATATTAATAATCAATTGTAAATCAAAACAATACATTGCAATGTTTAAAATACGTGTTGTGGAATGTGAAAGGTGAACCCCAGTTTAACTCCACATTTCCACACAAAAAAACCGGCTTACCTGTACCCGCATTAGACCAAGCCTCACGACTCATTTAACGATGCGGATATCCGGATAAGCCGGCTATAACAACATTACTGCTAATTTACTTGCTTTCCTTATTCTTCAGATTTTCAGCAAAGACAACATGCTCCTTTAAAATTGAAAGAGTTCCATCGATCCACTTTTTCAGATCATTGCTGTTCACTTCATTTCTGACCTTTTTCATACGGGTTATATCTTCATTATGGAGCTTCAGCATGTAGTCAATGTATTCCCTGTCAAAATTTACGGATGTGCTATCGCGAAAGCCGGCAAGATTGATCCTGTCCTCATCCAGCATTTTTGAAGGAGGAG
Source organism: Bacteroidales bacterium (assembly GCA_035299085.1). NCBI lineage: Bacteria > Pseudomonadati > Bacteroidota > Bacteroidia > Bacteroidales > Bacteroidales bacterium. The sequence goes on from DATGXG010000050.1 coordinate 30,189, forward strand.
ACATTCCAAGCTTTACACTTACCCCCATCAGGGATACATTTGAATTCTGGTAATCTCTCTCAACCATCCGGCCGAAATCCCTGAGGCGCGGATTTACCGCCTTTTGTTGTGCAAGGATTCCCAAATCAATCTGCATCAGGTTCCGGCTTGCTGCTTTTTTAATGAAAACAGCATCTGTTGGCTCATTCTGTGCTATAACCGTGAGATATAAAAACAGCAAAGCACACATAAAAAACGAAAGATGCTTCATGATGCTTTTTCATTAAAGCATGAAAAAACTGTGCCAAGTAATGTCAATCAACAGACCCAGAGTAATATAGCATATTTGAAGATGAATATACGTTGTTGAATGAGCAATGAAGACCACATATTTCTACAACCATCCACACATAGGATAGAAGTTTAAAGGTTTAGAAGTTTAGGTGTTTAGGTGTTATCTTTGTTGTTCTAATTCTTATTAATGACTATGAATGAATTCGACAGTAAGGCCAGGACATGGGACATGGATCAGAAGCATGTTGACCGTGCTGAGGCTATCGCCGCTGCGATGTTGAAGCATGTTAAGCTGAGCCCCGATATGAAGGCACTTGAATACGGCGCCGGTACCGGCCTGTTAAGTTTTCTTCTGCGCGACGAATTTCAATCTATCCTGTTAATGGATAATTCGAAGGAAATGATAAGCGTTTGCAATGATAAAATTGACTTCTATAATGCGAAAAATATCATAGCGCTTTATTACGATCTTGAAAACCATGATTACCCGGGCAAGTTTGATGTTATTTTTAACCAGATGGTGCTTCATCATGTCAAAGATCCTTCCGCTTTGCTTCAGAAATTTCAAGGTATGCTCAATGATCACGGGCAGCTTGTAATCGCCGATCTTTATGAGGAGGATGGTTCGTTTCACGACGGAGATACAGACGTTCACAAGGGATTCAATCCGGATGAATTGTTGAAATCATTGCTTACAAAAGGCTTCAGCAAGGGCAACTTTACTGAATGTTTCAAAGTCAGCAAAAATGATAAGTTATACCCGGTTTTCCTGCTTGTTGTTAAAAAATAGGATGAATAATATCAATTATTTCCGGAATAATAATTGATATATTCACCGACCAGATGGGCGATCCTTCAAACATAACTCGCATATGCCTGATCAGGCACGGTGAAACGGACTGGAATGCGGCAGGACGACTGCAGGGCAGGGAAGACGTCGAACTGAACGACCTGGGAAGGGAGCAGGCTCTTGAAGTGGCCGATTATTTTAAAACCGGCAACTGGAATGAAATTGTGTCAAGTCCGCTTAAACGGGCCTTTGAAACGGCTGAAATTATCGCAACTCAGCTGGATCTGCCGCATATTATGGTTCGTGAGAACCTTGTTGAAAGAGATTATGGCCAGGCTTCCGGACTTTTACCAGAAGAGAGGAAAAGCCGTTTTCCTGATGGGATGATTCCGGAACAGGAAGAATTCGAGCATCTGAGGAAAAGAGCTTTTGAAGCGTTGAATGAAATTGCTGCCGAACTAAAAGGTCGTAACATCATTGTGGTAACCCATGGTGCTTTCGCCAATTCCATTCTTTACACCATTTCAGGGGGGGAGTTTGGCAGTTTTAAAACACGGCTTAAAAATGCCTGCCTTAATCTTATTGAATTTGACGGTGCAGAGTGGGAGGTTGTGTTTTATAATAAAACGGCAGAAGAACTGATTTAAAAGCTAAGCGTAGTTTGTTATGTATAACGTCAACTTAAGGCTTATTACTGTACAGTTAATTAATGGTTTAAACCACGGAGTGGTTTAATTTGAATAGCGCCGGCTGAAAGCCGGTGTAAGCGAATATCCAATACATACAATACTTCTAACCACGGAGTGGTTAAATGTAAACATAACGGTTGAATACCGTTGACTGATAGTTTCACTTGTTCAAATTCAACCGCTAACGCGGTTGTGAAAACAACAAACGCCATAACACCGGCTTTCAGCCGGCGCTATTCACATTAATCCGCTAACGCGGATTTTAGCTTAAGTTGAAGGCTATGGTCACAGACTTCGCCTGGCATAGCAATAAAAAACCCCGGCGTGAAGGCCGGGGCTGTTCAATCAATTCCACCTGTGTTTTCTTTGCCTGAACTGAAAGTTGTAATTATACTGGTTGCCGTCTTTTTTAATTATCACTTCATGGCTGCATCCGTCACCGGCATAATCAATTGTGAAGTTGCCTCTTACACTGTTCTGAACATCAATGGTACCGCCAACTATACCATACCGGTAAGGAGTTTCTGAACACGGAACCATTACCAGCGGATTGGTGATTGTTCTTGTATAGTTTTCACCAAGTACATTTTTACCACTTGCCGAACCTGTAACAAAAATGGTATCGTTAAGCGGGTTCATATGTAGAGCCCATTCCCACATATGGCTTGCATTCCTGGTTATGAAAGTGTCGTTGCTGAATGTGACCTTTCCGTTTTCAAGTTCAATGCTGATCTGAAGCCTGAGTTTATTGTTCCAGCCTTCATTTGTAATGGTGCGTGTACCTTCAATCTTTGCGCCGTTGTAATAGAAATTGTTGAAAGTCATCACATGCTGTGCCTGCGGTATAAACCATCGGTTTGTTATGGTGAGGATAACCTGGCCCGAGCGGGTGATGGTATCCCCGTTGAAAACTGTTGAACAACCATCGCCGAAATCAATTGTGATCACTTTCGGAAATGTTGTGCTGTCAGGATGATCTACAGTTACCGTATAGCAAACTTCTGAAAATGTTGATTTCAGTGCTGATTCGTTATAACCATTATCATCAAGGGTTTTAACCTCTGTCATAGCCAGATTGTCAAGTTCGTCATACACGGCATCCACATAAGCTTCATCTTTTGCCAGTGCAATATCAGTTTTTGAAATGTTTCCATCCTGATCCTTTGTGCAGGACCATCCGGCGAATACCAGTAACGAGATGAAAAATAAACCGGAAAAATGCTTTCTCATTTTCATGGGTTGTTTTTTTAATTAGTAATAAATTTATACGAAGATTAATTTTGTGTTGTTTGAGAGGTTAGATTGTAAATTTGTTTAAAGGTTTAAAACAAAAGATTATTTTTTTTGCTATTAACTTATACAAAGACGGTTAGTGAGGTTTGAAAAAGAATGTAACCAATCAGTCATATTATATGGAATATTTTTTCAGTAAAATTTTAAGTGCCGGTTTTGAGGATTCCATTTCAAGAGTAGTGGAATGCTTAAAAACAGAAGGTTTTGGAATTGTCAGCGAAATTGACATGCAGGCGAAAATTAAAGAAAAGCTCAATAAGGATATCCGGAAATACCGCATCCTGGGCGCCTGCAATCCTTCCTTCGCCTATATGGCTCTTCAGAGTGAGGAAAAAATCGGTGTGATGCTTCCCTGCAATGTAGTTGTAATCGACAGGGAAAATGGCACAACTGAAGTTGCTGCTGTTGACCCGATGGCTTCCATGATGGCCATACAGAACCCTGACCTGGCCAACATAGCCTTCCAGGTTACCGAAAAATTGAAAAGCGTTGTGAACAAGCTCTGACAAGATGCTGGCGAAAATTGCTGTTGTTATTGTTCTGCTGATTCCTCTTATTGAGTATTATTGCTATAAGGCAATTCAATTGGTTGTTGAAAATGTTAGCCGAAAAAACAGGTTAATCATCCTGGTTTCATATGCCCTGGTTTCTTTTGGAATCATCTGGGCCCTGTTTTCATTCCGTATGTGGGCAACCACCTCCTGGCCGTCGCATTTCGTAAGGATTATTACCGGTTCACTGATTTCTCTGTTCTTCGGCAAGTTCGTGATCTTTTCCATTATGCTTGCCGGTGATATCCTTCTTTTTATAAGGATGATTCTTGAATGGATTTATGCTTTACCCGGCCATCTCAGGAAAGGTGAGTCACTGGGAATTAAAAAAATGACCAGATCCCGGTTTATTGCCTATACGGCACTTGCGGCAGGGGGATTGCTTGTGGCCGGTCTTGACTATGGAATGACAAATAAATACAGGTACAGGGTAAGAAGAATACAGGTTCCGATCAATGATCTCCCGGAGGAACTAAACGGATTGCGTATTCTTCAGCTTTCCGATATTCATACGGGCAGCTTTGATAATATTGAAGCTGTTGATCACGGGATTGACATGGCTCTTAATGAAAAACCAGATCTGATACTTTTTACAGGTGACCTTGTAAATTACAGATCGGATGAAGCCGGGCCATACCGTCAAGTGTTCAGGCGTCTGAAAGCACCGCTGGGCGTTTATTCTGTCCTGGGCAATCATGATTACAGCGACTACCTTACCTGGCCTGATGAACAGTCGAAACAGGAGGATTTTGAAAAGCTGAAGCAATATGAAGAATCAATGGGATGGACACTGCTCACCAATCAGCATGTGATTTTAAACTGGAAAGGACAGGATTTTGCATTGATCGGTTCGGAAAACTGGAGTACCCATGCCCGTTTTAAAAAATACGGCGATTTAAAAAAGGCTACAGAGGGACTGGAAAAATATAAATTGCCTCTTAAAATTCTTATGAGCCATGACCCGTCGCACTGGGATGCGCAGATAAGGCCATATTACAGCGATATCAACCTTACACTGAGCGGCCATACCCATGGAATGCAAATGGGAATTGAAATTCCGGGATTTAAATGGAGCCCTGTCAAATATCTGTATAAACAATGGGCAGGACTGTATCATGAAGGTGATCAGTACCTTTACGTAAACAGGGGCTTCGGATTTATCGGATATGACGGGAGGTTAGGCATTCTGCCTGAAATTACGGTAATTGAAGTGGTGAAAGGGGTTTAAACCACAATCATTCCCCTGTTTAGCCCGGTAATGCAACGGCCACCGGCGGGCGTTACAATAAATGTATTTTCGATACCCACCATTCCGCGGCCTTCAATCCCTTTTTTAGGTTCCAGGGCAAGGACCATGTTTTCTTCCAGAGGCGAATCAAACCCTTTGGCAATTACAGGAACCTCGTCAATTACAAGACCTATCCCGTGTCCAAGGAATTTCACCTGCCTGTAGCCGAAACCCATAAAGTTTCTGAGAAATTCAGGAGAAAGGCTTTTCATTGTGTCTTCATAAAGCACGGACGGTATGGTGCCCGGCCTGAGCTGCTCTGCAAGCCGGTCCTGCAGGTCAACACATGCCATATGCTGAGTCAGCAGGTTGTTGTCTGGTTTTTGCCCAAAAATATACACAACCGTTTTGTCGGTATGGTAGCCGTCAATGCCGAAGCCTATATCAATAAAGACAAGATCGCCCGTTGCCAGTTTCCTTGTCCTGCTTCCGAGAAGGGGAACGGCTGGACTCATCCCGTAATTGCCTCCCGGCCCGTTGAAGCTTGTCGGAAACAGGCTGCTCTCGCCAAATGCAATGTGTCCGATAGCTATTTCAGTATCGAGCATCCCAAAACGGGCTATGCCGTGATGTCCCTGTTTCAGCATTTCTTCATACAACTTTCCGGCCAGGTCAACTTCTGTCATCCCTTCTTTAAGCAACAGCGGAACTTTTTCTTCCAGGACAACCCTGTGCGCTTCTCCTGAACGAATCATGATTTCGAGTTCATATTCACTTTTTAAGGAACGGATACCAGCAATAACCGGGTCGAGGGGCATGACATCGGTAAACGGGAAATATTTCTGAAATCTTTTAAGAAAGGCAAGGGGCAGAAATTCCGTTTCTACATGCATTATACCGGGTATGGTGGCATACGCAGCCGCTGCATCACGAAAACTATCCATTGGCCTGATCACGGGAAACAAGGATTCATTCTGCGCCCTTTCAAAACTGCGCCTTACCCAGAATACGGGATCTCCTTCAGGTGTGATCAGCAACATTCCATCCTGCATAGTTCCGGTGAAATAGAACAGGTTAATCTTGCTGAAAATGGCAGCCATTTTCCAGCCTTCATTGTGAACATTCATCAGTTGCCTGAAACGATTGATTCTTGAAGTTAGCTCAGACAGGGGAGTTTTAACAAACATGGTGACTTTTTTAGGAATTCATTTTATTAAAACAAAACAACAATACTATATCTTTGCCCGTTCACTTTTTGTATTTCATTTCAAAGATAACATATGCACAAGATTAATATATTTCTGCTTTCCTGTATTTCCGGTTTCCTTTTGTTTTCTGCTCCTGTCCGTTCCCAGAATTTCAAAATTCCTTCAGAAAAGCCAAAGCTTATTGTAGGCATTGTAGTTAGCCAGATGCGGTATGATTATATACAAAGATTCTGGGATAAGTTGGATGACAATGGATTCAAATTACTTGCCGACAGGGGCACCTACTGCCGGAACACTCGTTTCAACTACCTTTTCTCGCAGGAAGGTGTCGGACATGCCAGCATATCCACAGGCACAACACCGGCCGATCACGGAATCGTAGGCAGGGAATGGTACTTATACCTGCAGGATAAAATTGAAGGAAGTACAGAGGACCAGCAATACAAAGCCGTCGGGGGTGATGTGGATAACGGGCATTACAGTCCCAAAAACCTCATGTGTACCACATTCGGCGATGAGCTCAGGTTATCCAACAATTTTACATCTAAAGTATTTTCAATTTCTCCGGATCCCGCTCCCGGAATATTCTCGGCAGGACACACCGCTAACGGCTCTTACTGGTTTGATCCGCGGACCGGAAACTGGATTACAAGCACCTATTATACCGATACCCTTCCGAAATGGGTAAATGATTTCAATGCAAAAAAGTTTCCCGACATATACCTTAAAGAAAACTGGGAGACTTTGCTGTCGATCGACAAATACACGGAAAGCCTTCCGGATAAAAACAAATATGAGACGGGACTGAAAGGTCAGACTACTTTCCCGTATATACTTGCCGACCTGTCTGAAGTTAAGAAAAACAGGCTCGATTACAGTCTGCTGAATAAAACACCTTTCGGATTTACCTATACGAGTGATTTTGCCGTTAACCTGATTGCCAACGAAAAACTGGGTGAGGATGATGTGCCTGATGTGCTGATGGTATGTTTTACCGCTCTTGAAAACATAGGCGATCTTTTCGGTCCGAATTCTGTGGAACTTGAAGATGCCTTTCTGAGGCTCGATAAGGAACTGGCGCATTTCCTGAGTTTTCTTGATGAGCAGGTGGGCAAACAGAATACGCTCGTATTCCTCACTTCCGATCATGGTGTGGCACAGGTGCCGTCGTACCTGAGCGACAGCAAAATTCCGGCGGGATATTTTAATAGCAATGGAGCCATCTCGTTGTTGATGAGTGCTCTCAACAATACGTATGGAAAGGGCGAGTGGATAAGGGCATACCATGCTCAGCAGATTTACCTGAATCACACACTTATTGAGGATTCCAAGCTGTCGCTTACCCAGATGCAGGATTATATCGCCCAGTTTATGCTGCAGTTTTCGGGGGTTGCCAACACGGTAACATCACGGACAATGCAGACAGCAAACTTTACAGACGGCGTATTCAGGAAAATTCAGAATAGCTATAACCAGAAGCGTTCGGGTGATGTGATTATCAATCTTAAAGCCGGCTGGGTAGAAAAAGGAGAGGCTTCCACAGGAGGGACATCATCCTATTCCTATGATTCAAGAATTCCGCTTATATGGTATGGCTGGAAACTCGGCCGTGGCAATATAACCCGCGAAGTGGATATCATTGATATAGCTCCAACGATATCAACATTCCTGAACATAACCTATCCGAACTCCTGTACCGGTACTCCGATTTATGAGCTGATGCAATAGCCGCCTTGCGAGCCGTCATTGCGAGGAGCCAGATATTACTTTGATTATATCAGGATATAGATGCGACGAAGCAATCTGCCCGAACAGGTAAAACATATCCAAACGTGATTGAATTAACACCGAACACCGAACACTGATTTTTGATTTAAGAAGTTTTCCCTAACAGATTAACAGACAAACAGACTAAAACGAAAACTGCATACTGGCCCTTATCCCGAACGGGCTTGTGTGCGGATGATCGAGGTAAGAGAATCGCCAGATGGCATCCACCCTGAAAAGTTTGAATATATTTTCAATACCCAAACCGGCTTCATAATAGGGCTTGTGAAGGGCAGACAAACCCTCGGGAAATGCCATTACTTTCCTGTTTTTATCCGACAGATTCCCGTAAAGAATATTACAGCTTGCCACTTCACGCCAGTGCAACCGCCGGATTAGCGGTATTCGGTTGAGGAAAAACCCGTTGAGATGTTGTTCTGCCCATATGCTGGCGTATTCATCACTTACGAACTCATAATAGTTCATCATATTGAACGAAAGCGGGTCATAGGCATAGGTTTCATTTCCTTCATGAAGCTTCAGAAGCGGATAGGGAAGAGTGCCGAACACTTTCCCGATTGTAACCCTGTACTTCAGGTAACCAAAAGGATTGGTTTCCATTTTGTCGGATATCTTCAACCTGATCTTGTAATATTCATACTGGCTTCCAAAAACGCCTTTAGGACCGTATGTCAGATCCAGGTCAAGTGTCGGATAGGATGATCCCAGGCTCTTTCTTTCAAATTTTCCCCATACGAATTTTTCCCTGTAAGCAAAATGTGTACTGAGTGTTATTTCGGCCGATGTCACGGAGGGCTGAGAAAGAGTATCAAACACATCTGAAATATGATTGAAGGGGATATACTTGGTTGAGTAAATAGACTGCCAGTTTACTTTCAGTGTGTTTGAAAAGCCCAGGGCCCACTCATGTTCATAAAAGGCATTGAACTGATCAACCATTGTGAGCTTGTAATTCGGGTTCCTGCGGAGAATGGAGGTGAGGTAATTGTCATCAAGGAATGCGTTTTCACTTTTACCCAGTTGCCGGATATCGTGAAAATATGAAACAGTGGCTGTCCTCCGGGGATTGGTATTAAACATGTACTGTGTATACAAACCGTATTTGAAGCGGTTATCGTCGAAACCATAAGCCACATGTCCGCCGAACATTACCTTTGTGCTGAATGCATTGCTTGTACGACCGCCAAGACGTAAACGGGGACCTTCAATGACATTGGAACTGAACGTAGTATAATAAGGCCCTATTTCAACAGGTCCCGCCACTATGTAATAGTTGGCAAGCATATTCACAACCGTGTTGATTGTTTTGAAGAAAGGCACTTTCTTTACGGAATCAACCATTGAATAGATTTTGCTGTCCTCCCCGGTCAGTTCTGTCTTGCGGTTTTCTTCCCAGAATTTATCATCCTTGTCGATTTTGTTTTCAAGCAGATATGTGTCCGTCGTCATCTTTTTCACAGGCTCCGGAACCGGTTCGTTGAGTTGAATGCTGTCGTATACAGCACTTTTCCTGCCAAAGAAACCATATGTTTTTTCAGCCAGGTTAAAATCAATTATAAGATCCTCGCTGGTGAGAAACCAGGTTGTGTCATTTATCTTGTCGTACTTGTAGGTGGCTACCATGTCTTTCAGCAGGTTCAGGTTGACATCTGCCGAAACACGGAGCTGCACCTGCTTGATGGCATAGCTTGTATCAGCCACCCAGAAAAAACCATGAAATGTCCGCTCCTGTTTCCTTTTCGGTTTAAAGGCAATCTTTCGGCACCATGTACCATCGATGAAAGCGCTGTCTTCGAGAAAGTATTTATAATACAGGCGACCGACTCCGGCAATGGGGCTTACAAATCCCGGATCAAAAAAGAATATGAAATCATCATAAATATTGAGTTGCTGGTACATTTTGCCGGTGTATTGCGACACTGTCTTATTTTCAATACCGCTTATCTTAAATCCTTCAATGACTTCACGGTTTACAGGAGGATTTTTTGAACGGTAAATTTTCGACACCGTTTCAGTAATCAGCAGTGGCAGGTAGTTCTTGTTGAAAACCTCAGAAGAATCCATGTAGTCAAAGACAAAGCTGAAATCCTTCAAAAGCCTTGAGTCTTTGAAGTTTTTATCAATATTATTCAGGTCAAGTCTGAGCTTGGTGTAAGCTTTAAACTGGTAATCGCTTAACCGGGCAGGATTATTCTGTTTTTTGTGTTCATTTATTTTCTTCAGAATTTTAAAAGCCGGATTTTCACCGGGTGTGACTACTACGGCATCCAGGGCAATGCTTTTAGGGACCAGCTTGATCTCGAGGTTTTGCGTTTTTCCTTTTTCAACATGCAGTTTCATAACCTCATAGCCAAGGCTCGACACCAGCAAGGTATCCGTTGCTTTGTTTGTATTGAGAAAAAAAGAACCGTCGGTCTCACTGATTGTGCCAACAAGGCTGTGCTGAAAGCCGATATTTACATAAGGAATGGGCTGACTGGTTTCAGCGTCTGTAATATTACCCTTAATGACAGTATTCTGAGCAAGGACAGTGATTCCTGACCAAAGAAGAGCCAGCAGGGTAACAGGTATTTTTTTGTTCATTCTGTAAACGGGTGAACGATCAGTTGCAAAGGTAAGTCAAAGGAGATAAACTAGGTTGCTAAATTAAAATTCCCATCGCACGGCCAGGGTAGGCGAGAACTGCCAGTCGTTAGGACCCACGGGAAAATTCCGGCTTATTTCCACTTCACCGCCCAACCCGATTTTTTGTGTAACAAGGTACCATATCTGTGGTTCAGACTGAAAAACAAGTTCTTTTTTATCGGGATCAAAAAATTTGTCCTGTGACCAAAAATCGGCATACCCGGTCAGCAGGATTTTTCCTTTAAAGACAGGCTGAAACCATACAAGGGTAAACTGGAAATCGGGTGACCGGGCTCCTCTCGCAAGCCGGCAAAGCCATTGGGTGGTCAGGACAAAGCTACCTAATTTGACCGGATGACTGAATCCCGTGAGAAAGACACTGTTGTAAGTGAAGGCGCCCAGCGTATCGGTGGACACGGGGAAAGCTCCAAAGCCGTCATTATACTCAATATGAAAAGTAAGCTCATCGAAAAATTTTTTATCTCTCAACCCGGGGATATAAAATTCTCTTGAGATTTCCCAATATGCGCCAGACATGCTTCGGGGATGGCCCGGTAAATTGTAATCGAAATCAACGAACCAGAATGTTGAACCCAGGGTGTCAGGTTTAAACATTTCAAGCGTTGAAGTTATAAATTTCCGGTCCTTACCGAAATCATAGTGCACCTGTAAATTCTGAGCACTCACTTTTAAGGCTAAAATTGCGGGGAACAGTAAAATTAACTTCTTCATTTCACGTTAAAAAAGAGGTCAAAAATACATTATTTTTACAGAAATATATTGGATATGAGTTACCGGCATACTTTGGAAGCTGCATTGGAAAGCCTTTATGAAGTGGAGGATCTTTTGAAAGGATTCTCCGACAACAATCAGGTACCACCTATCGAAATTGATCTTGCTTTGCAGAAATTGCGGAATCTGTATGAATTGTTGCTGCTGATCAGGGGAATTGATACGTTGCCGCAGCATACCAAACAACCTGTTACATCACCTGATAGAGCCGACGCACCTGTTAAGGAAGATAAAACACCTGAACCGCCAGAACAAAAAAAAATACAGGTCACTGAACCTGAAGCAAAACCTCCGGAGGTTATTACAGAGAAAATTAAGGAAACGGTTGTGGAGATTAAGGAAGCATATATTGAGAAAAAGGAGGAAACGGTAAAAAAATCGAGGGCTGAAAAAAATATGCAGACTCTTGCCGATCAGTTCCGCGACAGAACAACGCTGCTTGAGAGCCTGCATCAAACGTATGGCCGCGAATCGGAACACACGGCTCATATCAAACCGGTATCCGACCTGATGGCCGCCATAGCGCTGAACGACAGGTTTACATTCGTTCGTGAACTGTTCAATAATGATAAGACTGCTTTTGAAAATGCCATCGCCGTTCTGAATAATTCGGCCAATTTCAATGAAGCCTACAATTTTATGAGTCAGCAATTCAATTGGGATATGGACAGTGAGCCAGTGCAGATGCTACTTGATATAATCCGTCGCAAATTCATAAAGGGCAGGCATGAGTAAATTATTTGTAGTTCCCACACCTGTAGGAAACCTTGAAGACATTACACTGCGGGCAATACGGGTTCTGAAGGAAGTAAGCCTGGTGCTTGCGGAAGATACAAGAACAACACGTAAACTGTTCACTCATTATGGAATTAATACCCGCCTTGAATCCTATCATATTTTCAATGAACATCAGAAAACCGCAGAACTGGCTGATCGAATAGCTGGCGGAGAATTGACCGCGCTTGTAAGCGACGCAGGAACGCCGTCTATTTCCGACCCCGGATTTATGCTGGTTCGTGAATGCCTGAAAAATAACATACCCGTTGAATGTTTACCCGGAGCAACGGCATTGATCCCGGCTCTTGTCAATTCAGGTTTTCCAAGCGATAAATTCTGTTTCGAGGGATTTCTGCCCCATAAAAAAGGTAGGCAAACAAGGCTTAAACAGATGGCTGAAGAGGAACGGACTATCATTGTGTATGAATCACCGCATCGCATCTTACGTACATTGCAGGAACTAAAGAATGTAATGGGCGAAACAAGGCTGTGTTCAGTATCCCGTGAAATCTCAAAAGTGCATGAAGAAAATGTAAGGGGCACTTTTGATGAGCTGATTGCCCATTTCTCAAAGAGTGAACCGAGAGGGGAGTTCGTGGTGGTGATTAGTGCGTGTGAATAGTGATTAGTGACTGTACCGGCCTTACAACCTGTAATTCACCCTTAACGAAAAAGCGGTTATATTCCTGCCGTTGCCGGTATTACGGATGTAGTTGCCGGCGGTGAAACAGCCTCCGTAAAGCAGGATGGCTATGTGTTTATTCGGCACATAAAGCAGATCGAATGCTGCGCCGTTCAGAATGTGGCGGCCGAGCTCAATTCCTTCCTCATTTTTTATTCTTGTCATTTTCCGCATGTCCGACGGATACATGCCGTCATTTCCCGATAACCGGTTTACATTCAGATATCTCAATATTAGGGTAAGGCAGGGCGAGAACATGAATTCAGCTTCAGGTGAAACAAGCACAATGTTTGCCGGTCCCACCGGTGTCAGGTCATAAACCGGAGGTTTTGCAGATACCGGCCTGAAAGTATTCAGTTCATTATCATTAGCTTTTTTGTCGCCTGAAAAAGCTGATGCTCTTAATGTAAATTTCGGTTGAAAAATGGCTTCATTAAAACGGTATGAAACCTGGGGTGAAACATGCCAGGCTTTTACGTTGCTTTTGCCATGCTTCCCATTCTGAAGGGTTATTTCTATTTCATAATTAAGATTGCCTTTTATCCGCGCAATGCGTGTTCCCAGGTAATTCCTGGTATCATCAGCAGTATCGGATGCAAATATGGCGTTGTGAAATCCGGCATTGAAGTAATATAATTCGGCCTGATGGTTTTGAATGGCTGACGATGAAAAATACGCGCCGTAAATATGTTCCTGTTTCCGTCGTGAATTATCGAAGACGCCCGGTTTATACAGTACAGGCTGAACAGCCATCAGATCCAGTTTGTACTTACCTGCATTCAGGGCTGCCTGTACTCCGTCGAAATTTTGCCTGATTGTCGGGCCGTCACGAAGTGCCAGGATCCTTTCCGCGCCATAACTCAATTCCTGCCTTCCGGCCCTTAGTCTGAAACCCAACTTTCCTTTGAATTCTAAATCCGCAAAACCCTGCATCACACCCAGATCATCCCTGTCAGCCTTATGCAGTTCAGGATTACGACCATTGGCATGACAACTGTTGAGTTGGATAAAAAATCGAAGCCAGCTGTTAACCATGATATCAGTGTGTAGCAGCAGGCGGTGCTGCATGTAAATGTCCTCATCATCCGAACCGGTTGGCACATCTCCGAAATTGACATGACTGAAATACCTGAACTGCTCCCGGTCTTCACCACCGAAGGATATTGAAGGGTATGCCGAAGATGAGGGATGGATATCTTTGATGAGCCTGTGCACCTTCCAATCGGCCGAATCATTTGAAAGTTCTTTATTGTTATCATTGGCCCTCATGGCAGGAAGGAAATGACTGATCTGTGAAAAAAGCAAAGAATAATGCAGTATAAGCAGAAAAAAAATCAGTAAAATCTTTCGGCCTGATGCAAGCATGCACTTATATTATTAAATTAGCAAAAGGTCACGAATATAATTAATTTTTAAAGAGTGCTTCGACTAAAGCCCCATCATCTGATTGACATAATCAGGAACATCGGTCATCAGCGACCGCTTGTGCCGCATGATTACGGACATGCGCAACATTCCATTACGCGCAGTATACTTGAAGATCCCAACCAGGATATTCATTTTGTTCTTGAAGCGGATGATCTGTGTTCCCCCTGTGTACACCTGAAAAACGGTACATGTGATGATCTGCTGCCACAATTCTCTCATCCTGTATTGAAGCATAATTACAATAATGAACTGGATCATATTCTCGTAAGGTTTTTTGAAATAGCCGAAGGTTGTATACTTCCGCTTGCGGAATTTATCCAGCTTGTTGAGGAAAACCTCGAAGGTCTTATTCCCCTGTGCACCCACCCCGGCGAAAGCTATGAATACCGTCGTGAAGGGTTGATGAAGGGGATAAAAATTCTCAGGACTAAATTGTAGTTTTCGGAATTCTGGATTGTTATAAGGAAATCGCTAATTTTAGACCCGCTAATAATTTTATATGACTGAAATAAAACCTATTACAATGCCGGGAACGCATCAGCGGTTCCTTGAATATTTTAAAAAGCAGGCGGAACCCGTCAGTTGTAAGGCTCTTGATATGGGAGCCGGTCACGGTGCCTTCAGTCAGCGTTTGTTCAACATGGGTTATGATGTTCATGCCTGTGATCTTTTTCCTGAAATTTTTGAATTCGATAAGATAGCGTGTACGAAAGTTGATATCACAAAACCTTTTCCCTATCCGGATAATACGTTCGACCTGATCATTGCCATTGAAGTGAGCGAGCATATTGCCGATCATGAAATGTTTTTCAGTGAATCAGGCAGGGTACTGAAACCCGGAGGCCGGCTGTATATTACCACTCCAAACATACTCACACTGAAATCAAGGATACGATTCCTTTTTTCAGGATTTTTCCTTGCTTTTAAACCGCTACAACTTGATAATTATGACGGGCTTCAGCATATTTCATCTTTGACATTGGATCAATACAATTACATTGCAGTGAAATATCACTTTGATACTGCTGATCTGTCAATCGACAGGGAACAAAGCACCTCAAAATGGTGGTTGTTTTTCCTGTTTCCTCTTATATGGCTGTATCCTAAAGTGAAAAAAATCAATCCAAAACACAATACCCGTAAATTATTACTCGGGAGACTACTGTTCCTGAAATTCAAAAACCACAAATAATATGAATACAAGACAAATTATTGACATTTTCCTGAATGAGAAAAAAATGGCTCTTGCCGGTGTTTCTCACAATCCCAGGAAGTTTGGTTTCCTGCTGTTTAAAACCGCAAAGGAAAGGGGCTTTGATGTTATTCCTGTAAATCCCAAGGGCGGAAATCTTGAAAACATTGATGTGGTGAAAGCCGTGGCCGACCTCGACAGCAGCGTTCAGAACCTGCTTATCGCAACCCATAAAAGGGATACCAAAAAAGTCCTTGAAGAAGCGATTGCAAAAGGAATTAAAAATATATGGATACAGAACGGATGCGAGTCGCCTGAAGCCCTTAAACTCGCAGCAGAAAAAAACATAGACATCGTTTCCAAAGCCTGTTTTCTCATGTACGCTGCGCCAAAAGGCATGCACAAATTCCACCAGACAATTGCCAAATGGACAGGTAAGTATATGAAGGAAATGGTTGTGTCAGTAAACTGACAACAATGAAACCAATGGTGGAAGTTGACCGGGTTGTGAAAAAATTCGGCGACTTCACTGCCGTAAATGACCTCAGTTTTACGGTTGAAGAAAATGAAATTTTCGGCCTGCTTGGCCCCAACGGTGCAGGTAAAACAACAACAATAAATATGATTTGCGGTTTGCTTTCTCCTTCAGTGGGAAGCATCCGTTTTCCCAAAAATGGCAACAAGTTCCAAAAGTACGGTATAGGGTTTTGTTCCCAGGAGAATATACTTTATCCCAGGTTAACCTGTTTTGAACAGCTCGTTTTTACAGGGAATATGTTCGGTATCCCGGTGAAACAGGCACGCCGCAATGCTTTGAAACTACTGGCTGATCTGGGATTGTCCGATAAAACAAATGCCATGGCCTACGGACTTTCAGGTGGTATGAAACGCAGGCTTAACATTTGCCTGGCCCTGATCCACGACCCGGAATTGCTCATACTTGATGAACCTGAAGCAGGCCTCGATCCGCAAAGCAGGATACTGGTCAGGGATTATATCAGGAACATGGGAAATCAGAAAACCGTTATCCTTACCACGCATAATATGGATGAAGCCGACAGGCTTGCGGACCGAATTGCCATCATGGATTACGGCAAACTGCTGAAACTGGATACGCCTTCGAAACTGAAAGCAACAGTGGGTAGCGGAAACTTACTTGAATTATTTCTGAAGGGATCTCCAGAAGCCATTCTTGCATTTAAAAATAAACCTGAAATTGTTCCAAGGCTTGTAAACCCTGAATCTTCAGAAATTCTCCTAAGGCATGAAGATTTTACAGAGGTTTTTACCCTGGTGAATGCGCTTACAGCGGATTGCGGAATAACCATCAGTGAATTCAGGCTTCGTGAGAATACTCTCGAAGATGTTTTTATTCAATTAACCGGCAGAACCCTTCGGCAATGAAACTATTCAGTGTTATTACAAAGAGCTTTAGAGAGCAGGTAAGAAGTTACTGGGTGCTGCTTTTGTCGCTCATCATGGGGCCGTTCTTTATATTTGTCTATTACCTCATTGTGGAATCATCAAAGCCCGGTTATGATGTGCTTGTCCTGAATAATGACAAGGGGTACGTTACAGGTAATTTAAGCGAAAACATGGGCCGCTCGGCCATTGCCTACATTTCTGAAAGCATTGCCGATTCTTCATTTATTCCTGTCCGTTTAAAGGAAATAACAGACAGGGAAACAGGCATTTCAAGTATAAAAAATAAAGAATCGGATGCCCTCATTATTTTTCCCCCGGAATTTTCTTCGCGTATCCGTGAAAGGATAAACAATGATTCAACAGGGGGCATACCCGTTGAAATTGTCGGTGACGTTACATCCGCCGGTTATTTGCTTTCGGCAATATGGGTGAATGAAACCATAAACAACTACCTGAACGAGGCGACAGGTAATAAAAACCTGCTGGATGTACACGAAACCGCACTGGGATCGTCAGCAGGAATGGATGATTTTGATATGATCGTTCCCGGCCTGCTTATCATATCTCTTATTATGCTGATGTTTACAGCCAGCATTGCCTTTGTATCTGAAGTGGAAAACAAAACCATTTTAAGGCTCAGGCTTTCAGATATAAACGCATGGGAATTCCTCGGAGGAATAGGATTTGTACAAACCGTTGTAGGAATTCTTTCGATGATTCTCACCCTGTTAACTGCTGTTTCACTTGGTTTTGATTACCGGGGTTCTTTATGGATCATGCTGCTTATTGCAGGACTGACGAGCATATCCATTATTTCATTCAGTCTTATTATCGCCGCTGTAACCAAATCGACCAATGAAGTGCTTATTGTGGGCAATTTTCCCATGTTTTTGTTTATGTTTTTTACAGGTGCCGCTTTTCCGATGAAAGCACAACCCCTCTTTACTTTTGCCGGGTACCCGGTATCGGTTCAAAGCCTCATGTCACCTGTGCATGCCATTTCCGCCCTGAATAAAACACTGGTTATGGATATGGATGTCATAAGCATTGTGCCTGAGATCGTTTCACTTGTTCTACTCAGCATTATTTATTTTCTTATTGGTGCTTATATTTTTAACAGGCGTCATCTAAAACTTGCCTGAAAGTTCAAATTTCTTCCATAATATTTGGAAGTAATTCTGAATTGCTTATATTATAAACAAAATTTTTGATTATTATCTAATCATTTAAACGTTACCCTATCATGAATAAAAAATTTATAGCCTGTTGCGGGCTGAATTGTGAGGTTTGCGATGCTTACATCGCCACAGTGAATAATGACGATGAACTCCGTAAAAAGACTGCCGAAAGCTGGCAGAAAATGTTCAATGTGCCTTCCATTCCTTACGAAACGATTAATTGCACAGGATGCCGTGAAAAAGGCGCCAAAATTGCGCACTGCAGTGAATGCCAGGTAAGGAATTGTGTCATCAGTAAAGGATTTGAAACGTGTGCCGATTGCGACGAACTGGGAACCTGTAAAATCGTGGCCCAAATCCATCAGTATTCACAGGAAGCTCTTGAGAACCTTAAGAAACTCAATTAAGCCATGGCTGCACAAAAACCAGAAACCGAATGTTGTCCGCGTTATGTGCCTGAGAATTGGGATGACAAAACGCTTGAATGGCAACAAAAACAGTTTGTAAAAGCCAGTGTCAGAACGTTTATGTTTATGCCGCTGAATTTTGGGAGTGTTATGCGCAGGCTGAATAAGAAACTGCAGGAATCAAATATAAATGTGCCTGACTGGCTGTGTCTTTCAGATCATACATCGAAGTGGAACATGGATTTGTACCTGGCTGTGGATAAACCGGTAACAGGATTGCAGAATACAACACTCAGCGGCAAGTTTTATACCAGGGTTTATGAAGGACCGTTTAAGGATACAGCAAAATGGTGTGATGATTATAAGAAGATTGCCGGAGAAAAAGGTATGGAAATTAAAAAATGGTACATGTGGTATACCACTTGTCCCGCCTGTGCCAAAAAATATGGAAAGAACTATGTTGCCATAATGGGCCAGGTAAATTGATTAAAAAGTATTCCCCGAAAATTGTTAGGTGAAACCCTCAATCTTTGCTGCAGTCGTCATGAGACGACTGCAGTTTAAGGATAAAAATCCTTACTTTAGTGCCTCAATTTACAGCACTATGAACCCGGTTCTTTCCCAGATGACTCCCTTTATTGTGATGGAGGTGCTGGAGAAGGCAAAAGCAATGGAACAACAGGGAATTTCCGTTATTCACCTCGAAGTGGGTGAACCTGATTTTTCAATGCCGTCATGCATTTCTTCGGCTTCTCATAAGGCTATTGATAACGGTCATACCCATTACACCCATTCGCTCGGTGACCTGTCATTGCGTAAAGCGTTGACTGTTTTCTATCACCGCGAATATAATGTTGACGTCGATCCGGAGTGCATCGTGATTACATCCGGTTCATCGCCTGCAATACTGATGATGCTTATGACTCTTTGCGATGCCGGTGAAGAAGTACTGATTTCGAACCCGGGTTATCCCTGTTACAGGAATTTCATCCTGTCGTGTCATGCCGTACCCGTTGATGTGCCTGTAAGTGCATCAAATGATTTCCAGTTTGAGATAAGTCAAGTGATGAAAGCCAGAACAACCAGAACCAAAGCCATTATGGTTAATTCTCCTATGAATCCTTGCGGAGTGCTGGTTAAGGATGATGTATACAGGCAGCTTGTGGATACAGGCATACCGGTAATATCCGATGAAATTTACCATGGACTGGTATATTCCGGCAAAACAAGGTCGGTTCTTGAATTTTCACCAGAAGCAATTGTTGTCAGCGGATTTTCAAAACGGTTTGCCATGACGGGTCTCAGGCTGGGTTATATTATTGCTCCCCGTAAATATATTCGTTCCCTGCAAATCCTTCAGCAAAATCTGTTTATATGTGCACCTTCGCTGGCCCAGCAGGCTGCTGTTTCCGCACTTGAAAATTCAGACAGTGATGTAGCTGCTATGAGAAGAACATATGATGAACGCCGCGTTTATATGTTAAAACGACTACGGAATATGGGATTTGAAATAGAAGCCGAACCCCAGGGTGCTTTCTATATTTTTGCGAACGCATGCAGATTCACATGCGATTCATACAAATTTGCTTTTGATGTCCTTCAAAATGCACACGTGGGCATAACGCCGGGAACCGATTTTGGCACCCGTGGCGAGGGCTATGTGAGGTTCTCCTATGCCAATTCCCTTGATCATATCAGGGAGGGAATGGATCGCCTGGAACGGTATTTAGTGATTAGTGATTAGTGATTCGTGACTGGTGACTGGTGACTGGGAAGTAAGACTAATCACCAGTTACTAGTCACTTTTTTTGGAAACTTACTTATTAGTAAGTATATTTGCATCAAAATTCAGCTATGTCGGTAACCCGTGAACGAATACTTGAGTTGGGTGAAAGCCTGATCCGGACAAAGGGTTATAATGCATTCAGTTACCAGGATATCTCATCGGAGCTAGGCATAAAGAACGCTGCCGTTCATTATTATTTCCCCACAAAAGAGAACCTGGGCACCAGTATTGTCAAAACCAACATCCTGCGATTTGAAGAGATGGTTGAGAATTTGCAAAGCCGTGATTTTGATGAATGGCACCAGATGGAAACATTTCTTAAGATTTATAAAAAGAGCCACCGTGAACAAAAGAAGTGTATCATTGGTGCGCTGAGTCCCGACTACGCCACGCTGAGCGAGTCAACGCAAAGGGAGCTGAAGAAGATGATTAACCTTGTGCTGAAATGGCTTACCGAACTATTGGAACGGGGAAAGACAAAAAAAACTTTTATCTTTCATGATGATGCGGCCACAAAGGCTGCACGGATTTTATCAAGCCTGGTAGCGAGTTTGCAGCTGAATGATTTAATTGAAAGAATGGACTACAAGATTTTTTGCCAGTCCATCCTTGATGATCTTAAAAGTTGAGATATCCTTGAACTATTTACATACCCGTCAATTTCAAATTATGAAAAGAGCAGTAATCACAGGTCTGGGTGCCGTTACACCTGTCGGCAATACGGTGAATGAATTCTGGAAAAACCTGGCTGGCGGTAAAAGCGGTGCCGCAATGATAACCCGTTTTGACACCACCCTGCACAAAACCAAATTTGCCTGCGAGGTAAAAAACTTTGACCCTGTTGAATATATGGAAAAGCAGGAAGCCAGGAAACTCGATTTATTTGCACAATATGCGATAGCTGCATCGGAACAATGCATCCGGGATTCGGGTATTGATCTGAAGTCAGTCAACCTAAACCGGGCGGGAGTAATTATTGCCACGGGGATAGGGGGATTGCAGACAATGGAGGACGAATTTGCTTCTTTTATACAGAGCGGGAGGAATCCAAGGTTCAATCCCTTCTTTATTACCAAAATGATTTCGAATATTGCTTCGGGGCAGATATCCATCCGCTATGGCCTGCATGGAATCAGTTATGCACTCACTTCGGCCTGCGCCTCATCCAATCATGCCATAGCGAATGCACTTGACCTGATACGTCTGGGTCGGGTCGATTTTATGCTTGCCGGGGGATCGGAAGCCACAATCACCGAATCCTCCATCGGCGGCTTTAATTCGATGAAAGCCCTGTCAACCTTAAATGATTTTCCTGAAAAAGCATCAAGGCCGTTTGACAAAAAAAGGGACGGATTTGTGGCCGGTGAAGGGTCAGCAGTACTGCTGATCGAAGAACTGGAACATGCACTGGCCAGGGGAGCACATATTTATTGTGAACTCGCCGGATATGGTGCTGCTTCCGATGCGTTCCATGTTGCAGCCACACATCCTGAAGGACTGGGGGCGGTGCTTGCCATGGAAGGAGCCATTGCTGACGCGGGAATAACACTTCATGATGTTTCATATATTAACGCCCATGGCACATCAACTCCTGTAGGTGATGTAAGTGAGTGCAAAGCCATTGAAAAAGTATTTAATGGCGCTTTAAAAAACCTGCATGTAAGCGCCACCAAATCGATGACCGGTCATTTGCTGGGTGCGGCCGGTGCTTTAGAGGCTGTTGCCTGTATAAAGGCAATTGAAAACAACACGGTTCCTCCCACAATAAACCTGGATGAACCGGATGAGGCCATCAATCCTGAACTCAATCTGACGCCCAACAAAGCTGTAAGTAAACCGGTAAATGTGGTGCTGAACAATACTTTCGGTTTCGGCGGGCATACATCCACAACGGTATTCAAAAGGTATTAATGCTGAAACACTGACAGGTCTCCAACGCTGTCAGGTTTTACACCGGAACTAACCTGTCAGCGTCCGATAGGACCTGACAGCGTTATTTAATTGAATTAATCCACTAAAGAAAAATTATAAAACGCTGACAGGTCTGCGACGCTGTCAGGTTTTACACCGGAACTAACCTGTCAGCGTCCGATAGGACCTGACAGCGTTATTT